>NZ_JBHNYX010000053.1:0-25627 GCF_054960505.1 Alteromonas sp. G4i13
AAGTAGCAAATCAACTTTTCGTCCACAAATTTTAACCGGTAAGCGTTATAACTACAGGTCTTTTAAGTAAACGTGTGGTGTCGTGTAGGCTGGAATTTGTTAAGTAGACTGTGTACTACATAAATAACGCACAGGCTAAGTGCAATAGCTACGACTACCGATGAAAAGCGATACAGCGCACTATAAAAAATATCCTGTTGTGGAGAGAGTGACTGGCCGTACAAAATGCCAAATGTGGTAAGTACGCCAAAGCCCGTGCCAGCACCACCACCGCTAAGTACATGCTGGCGGCTGATGAAAAATACCAATATCCATAAGCTGAAACTTGCGAAAAACAACGTGTCACTGTAGTTGAGCAAAATGAGCTGGGCGAGCAGGGCAAGATTACATCCAATTAGCGTGCCCAGCGCTCGCTGCCAGCCACTCAATGTGGCTCCTTTCCAACACAGTGGAAAAAGAATCAATACACTTGCTGCTTGTGCTGATATCGAATCTACTAAGTCGAAGGTTTGAAATACAGCAAACGATAGCGTGGCGACAGTGGTGCATAATATGACTTCGTGGCGAATACTTGCTTTATCTTTTGCCGCTTTGGGTAAAGGCGTGCGCGGCTCCTCATCGGGAAAAACAATATGCAAAGCGAATGCAATTATTAATGCCAACAGAATTGCACCGATGTTTGATATCACTAATGCGTAGATATCTATTCCATCGCTGCTGTAGCTGGCAAAGTGTAGCTGCAGCGAAAGTCCTACAAGGGAAAACGCACCGAATAAATACAGCGTACCTTTACTCATTTGCCAAAACAGAAAAGCGAAAGTGATGGCGATTAGCGGCGTGATCAGCAATGGGTGGCTTCCGAACAAGCCGTATACCACTAAAACAGCCGCCGCCGGAAAGATAGTTGCGGCAAGAAATTGTCGAATAATGTGACCATTTAAAACGGCTACCAGTCCAAGCAACAAAATAGGGTACAAGGTAAAAAATATCGGATTAGGCCAATCCAGCGCTTTCGATATAGCAAAGCCCAACGTGGCGCCGGAGGCGATCCTAAGCATCTGCTGGACATCATTTTTACTTAGCTGTGAATCCATAATTTAAGTCTAATAAATGAAGTGCAGCAGGCTTATAAAGTGAATTTGAATGTTCGCTGCCACACTTTCAATAGGGTTGTCTGGAACTATCTGCACGGTAGCGCGAGCGCCACTGGTGAGGTGGCTTAACGATATTTCTTGTTCTTCAAGCTTAATGTGGACACGTTGGCGCTGTGCATCTCGTACCCATCGATTCGACTTTTCAACGCTTGCAAGGGTGCCGTTGGCGGCAAGTTGGCCGTCGCTTACACCAGCTTCAAATTCTTCCACTTTAGCTTCAAATACTTTACCCGGTAGTGCATCAAAAACGACGTTAGCGCGAATGCCTTCTTTTACATTGGCGAGTGATTTCTCTCGAAAATCTGCAACCACATCTAGCGTGTTATCGACAACTGAGGCAAGGGGCGTACTTTGTTTAGCATAAGTGCCTTGAGTTACCTGCATGTTTGCCATTATGCCGTCATGCGGTGCTTTAATTTTGGTATAGGCTAAGTTCAACTCTGCCCGTTTAACCGCATTTACCGCTTCTAGATATTTTAGATTTTTGTCACCTTGCTTACCTCTTGCAACAACTTGCTGGTTTAGATCGGCTTCAAGCGCACTAATTTCGGCTTCAGCGCTTTTAAGTTGCGCGTACGCTTTGTCCACGTTTTGTTGAGATACCGCTCTAGTTTGAACTAAGGAATTAAGTCGTTGAAATTCACTGTTGCGTTCGTCGTAAACCGCCGATGCAGCCTCTATCTTTGCTCTAATCGCTTCCGCTTTCGCATCTATCTGAGCATTCTCTAACTCTACATTTGCCAAATCAATTTGCGCCTTTTCAAGGGCAATTAGGTAAGGTGTCTCATCTATAACAAATAAAACCTGCCCTTCCTTGACGGTTTGGTTATTTTTGACAAGCACCTCGTTTATCGGCCCATTTATCTGAGGAGAGATTTGCGTGACCTGATGATAGACTCTCGCCTGTGGTGTCATTGGCATGCGTATATCTGCAATAATAAAGTAGATAAAACAGATGGCAAAAGCGACTAAAGCCAGCTTTATGTACCTAGCAAATTCCTGATCTGGGGTTCGTTGACTCACTTAAGTGACTCCAATAATTTTGCGGCATTAACTTCAATTTTTTGAACACATTTAGCCATAATGCGTAACTCTTCTTCAGATACTCCTGCGTACACTTCATCTCGCAGCGCCATCAATGTACTTTCGATATCATTCATTCGACCTTTGCCCATATCTGTGAAGTAAAGTAAGCGACTTCGTTTGTCGTTAGTATCTGTAACGCGTTTGATTAACCCGGTAGTTTCGAGCTGTTTAATTGTGCGAGTTAAGCTAGGCATTTCTATTTCCAAGCTTTCAGCCACCATCTGTTGCGTACAGCCCTCACCAAGTAATGACATATGAATCATTACGCGCCATCTTGACTCTGTAAGGTCGAGATGAGCGACCGATTCAGTGACAGTTCTTCTGCACTTTTGCGCAGTGCGGGCAAAAAGCGCAATAAGTTGAAGTGGCATAGGTTCTGAAAATGACATGTAAAAACCGTTAATTTAATTAGCATGCTAACTATTTTATTTGTTTAGCATGCTAAGTAAATGGCATTGAGATGAGAAAGAGATTTTGCAAGTTGAGCGTGAATTGAACGGGGGAAGGCTCTCCATTGAGCAGGAAAATGGGGAAATTTCCTTACGGTGCCCGAAAATCAGGCATACTCTCTCAGTCCTTTTTAAGTTAATGCAGCCTTTGTGGAGTGATTAAAGCGTTAATAACGACTTTAGCTTTTTGAGATATCGACGGCTCACGGGAACTGAATCTCCCGTCTTCATTAGAAGCGTAGCAAGGCCATTATCCAGGAGTTTAATTTCCGCAACGCATGATAACCTCACCAAGTATTGACGGTGACATCGAACAAGCGCGGTTCTCTCTTCTAAGGTTTTCAATGTGAGCTGCGTGTCTGCTTGTTGTTCTAGCGATCTAACATGTACGCCCGCCACATCGCTGTAAGCAAAATGAATATCAGATTCGGGTAGCAGTAATATGCGCTGATGACCTACGCAAGGAATATGTACTAACGTGGGGGAGGCAATAGCGTCAATGTCAGTTTGGGGCTGAGTTCTCTTTTTAAGCCTGGCAACTGTTTTATCAAGCCGCTCTGGTTCCACAGGTTTGAGCAAGTAATCAAACGCGTTATCTTCAAATGCCTGAAGGGCATACTGTTCAAATGCGGTGACCAGCACAACATAAGGCATGGTGTCTAAATCAAGCATAGCCAGCATATCGAGTCCAGAGAGCTGGGGCGTTTCTATATCAAGAAATATAACATCCGGACGGTGTTGTTTAATTAATGCCAACCCCTCTATGGCGTTCGCGGCTTCCCCTAAGACATGTACTTCATTGGTTTCGTTGAGTAACTGGCAAAGCTCCTCTCTGGCGAGCGGTTCATCGTCAATAACAAGCGCGCGAAATGCTGAGTTCTTAGTCATTGTTAGCCCTGATGAGAATGATAGTGAGTGTGTGGAATGGAAAAGGACATCCGAGTGAACTGGTTAGTTCGACACTCGATCACCAGGCCTGCTCGTTGACCAAACTGATGAATAAGCCGTTTATCTACAATATCCATCCCTAAACCTGCGTGTTGTTTTTTTGTAGGTTTGTACAAGCCAGCATTATCTTCAACGAGAATGTGAATGTGGTTATCTGTTGTACATCGTACATTCAAAGTTAAATGCCCACCCTCTATTCGTTGGGCGATACCGTGTTTAACCGCGTTCTCAACCAGTGGCTGTAACGTAAAACTTGGTAGAAGCGCTGACATGGCAGCATCGTCACACTTGATGGTAACCTGTAGGCGTTCGGCAAAACGCGCCTTCTCGATTGCCAGATAAGCATTAACGTGGTCAATCTCTTCTTTTAGTGTCACCACCGCGGTGTTTAGCTTTAAGTTTATTCTAAAAAAGCGTGACAAGCTTAGCACGAGCTCTCTGGCCCTTTTGGGATCGCGACGAATAATAGCGCTAATCGTATTGAGCGCGTTAAATAGGAAATGAGGGTTGACCTGTGCATGCAGCAGCTTGATTTCAGACTGTGAGAGCAGATCTTTTTGCTGCTGATACGCGCCGTAAACAATCTGACTTGACAGTAATTGAGCGATACCTTCTGCCATTGACAGGGTAACCGTCGACATAAACTTCCGTTTGGGTTCGTAAAGCTTAATGGTACCTACCACCTCAGAGCCTGAGTGAAGTGGAATAATCAACACTGAACCCAGCGGACAACTTTTGTTTAATGTGCACTGATAAGGGCGCTCAGCGCCATCTAAATGGACTATTTTGTTATTGTTCAGTGACTCCATTGTACTTGATGACGATATGGGGGTGTTTGGTAGGTGATGATCGGCACCCGTTCCGATAAACGCCAGAATCTTTTCTTTATCAGTAATCGCTACCGCACCCACATTCGTTTCTTCATAGATAATACGTGCTACTTTTTCTGCATTAACTGGGGTGAATCCAGATGTGAGCACGCCCACTGAGCGATCTGCTATGGATAGTGCACGTCGTGAAAAAGTGGCAGAGTACTTTTCAAAAATCGTTTTTTTGTCAGATAAGATACTGATAAAAAGTGCGGCCCCCACAGAATTTGCAATGACCATAGGTGCGGCTATAGCGCTGACCAGTGCGTAAGACTTTTCAAAAGGCTCGGCAACGGTAAGCAGTATAGCCATCTGAAACAACTCTGCTATGAAGGTAATGACACCAACTTTCCATGGGTTGAAAAGATCTAGACTTTTGTTCTGGCGAACATAGTAAACGTGCATGAGGCCGCCAATAAGACCTTCCAGCGTGGTGGAAATAGCGCAGGCAACATCAGTAAAACCACCCAATGAATAACGATGGAGGCCGCCGGTCAATCCTACGGCAAACCCAACTACTGGACCGCCTAGTAATCCTCCTATAACTGCCCCAATGGCTCTGGTATTGGCAATGGCGTCGTCTATTTGCAGACCAAAATACGTGCCCAGAATACAAAAGGAAGAAAAAACTACATACACCAAGTAGCGGTGTTTGCGATGAGAAGAAATGCTGAGAATAGGAAGAAAAAGCGGTGTTTTACTCAGCATATATGCGAGCACAAGATACACACACATTTGTTGAAGTAGCGAAAGTATGAGTTCCATGCTTGCCAATATTACCGCCGGTTAAAAATGAGCCTCATTATAACCCATGTCAAAAGTACAAATTAAATAGCCGCCCTATATAAAGGGCGGCTCATCATATTACACGTGTTTAGTGTAGGTAGTTACGCGTCTACCGGTTGGGAGGGCTTTTCAACATTCACAGATGATGGCTCAAGCGGCGCTTCACCTTTCCCCTTGGAAATTCGAATGAGGTAAACCGTGGTTATTAGCGATGCGATAAGCCCGATGGTTGTCGATACATTCATCGCCATACCGAAACCCAAGGTGTCGTTGTTTAGAATAAAGGTAACGCAAACGGCCGTCATAAATATTGCTGGTACCGTAGTTATCCAGTGCAGTTTATTATGTCTTAGTAAGTATGCAGATGCGGTCCACAGCATCATGACGGCTGTTGCTTGGTTGGCAAATCCGAAGTAGCGCCAAATAACGCCGAAATCGACTTGGGTAAGAATACCGCCAAGCACAAACAATGGGGCGGCCATGAACAAGCGGTTACGTATACCTTTTTGTTCAACGTTAAAGTACTCGGCCATGATAAGACGACTTGAGCGAAATGCGGTGTCGCCAGACGTAATAGGAAGAATAACCACGCCAAGAAAAGCCAGTACGCCACCAACAACACCTAAAAGACCGAATGATGAGGCATAGACAACGTTTCCAGGGCCACCATTGGTAATAGCTGCCGATAGTCCTTCTAAATTGTCGAAGTAAGAAAGGGCAATGGCACACCAGATAAGGGCAATCACACCTTCACCTATCATTGCACCAAAAAACACAAAACGTCCGTTCTTCTCGTTCTCCATACAGCGAGCCATAAGTGGGGACTGGGTGGCATGAAATCCAGAGATAGCGCCACAAGCAATAGTGATAAAGAGCGCCGGCCAAAGAGGCATATCGTTAGGATTCAAATTCGTCAGCATATCACTTGCCGTGAATTGGCTAAGTATCGAGTGCTGGTCAGAATAGCTGGCAGCGGCTAATAATCCCACCGACATGAAAATAAGAAGGGCTCCGAAAAACGGATAAAAACGACCAATAATTTTATCTACGGGAACAATGGTAGCCAAAATATAGTAGGCAAAAATAATGGCGACCATGGTGCCAACTTCAACATGCCATGATGTCTGATCATTAACGAGATTTGTGATCATGCCTGCGGGCGCTGAGACAAAAACTACACCTACCAGTAGAAGCAGCACAATAGCGAACAAGTTCATAAAGTGCTTAGCGCCTCGGCCCAAATAACGGCCAGATAAGCTAGGCACAGATTCACCATTGTTGCGAACTGACAGCATGCCTGAGAAATAGTCGTGAACAGCGCCGGCAAAAATGCACCCTAATACAATCCAAAGCATGGCAGCTGGGCCATATAGTGCACCCATAATAGGGCCAAATATAGGGCCTACGCCAGCAATGTTGAGAAGCTGAACGAGATACACCTTCGGTGTAGACATGGGAACAAAGTCTACGCCGTCTTTTTGGCTATGTGCAGGAGTGGGGCGTGCTGGTGTGACGCCAAATACCTTCTCAACAAAGGCGCCATATATAAAGTAGCCAGCAATAAGCGCGGCTACGCAAATTAGAAACAATATCACAGGGCGTTGTCCTTATTTTTATAAATAGGGTTTATAAAAAGGGTCTGTCACTTGTGTTGTAAACGGTGTGTACAACAATGTTTGAAATAGGTTAACGATGTGAAAGTGTGTATGCATGAAAAAAAGCAGTGAGTGGTCGCATAGCAAATTAAGCGGTAGGGAGTATGTAATTTCGCTCTACTGTTACGTGCAGTAAAATGCTAAAATCCGCGCAATTAATTACCAAGCCGTATCAAGCGTTTTACCGCAATACTGAATTTGCGCGGAAAAGCATTGCTTATCCGTTATAAAACGCGCCTGTAAGTAATTGTTTTACAGGGATAATAGATAACGAAGATAAGTATTGATGTCAGATAAGAAGCTTCTAGAAGAGATTAAAAAGCGACGTACGTTCGCAATCATATCGCACCCTGATGCCGCCCAGCCTTTCAACGCTTAAAATCACCTTTCATTGCACACCACAATCACATCTCTACGTACTGAATTTAAAGGCTTTTTGTCTTTTTCTCGTTTCTTTGCTTTTCAATGATGTTCAAGCGTAACCTCGGAAAGTGTGTACAAACTTGAGTACAAATTCCGTTTTAGAGGCCTTTGGCGAAAATTCCATGACACAAATCTGGCTATAGGCCTTGTGGTTACTGGGTTTGATGCAGAAAGTACCTCCTGCTTTTGGTACTTTGGTTTCTACATTACAAAAGCGGAATAATTGCGATCATCTCTAGTTTTTTGTTTATAAGCTTATGAATTTAAAGGGTTCGTCATTGTGGTTTTTGGTGTGTCATCGTTGCGAGTGTACAAACAGTGTGTACAAATTTTTCTCGTTAGGCGTGTTGATTGCTATTCATGACACAAACCGCCTTGTAGCCCTTGTTATTCATAGGTTTGAGCTGAAAAGTACCTAATAGCAACATTTGTGTTTTGATAAGGCTGATCTTCTGAACAAATCATGCATCTTTCTGACCATCAAAAAGCGGTGAATAAGGCGATGATAGCTTTACATTGATTTTCAGGAGAATGCAGATGACAGCAGTAGCGCACCAAGTAACCCCTTTTCTAACGTCCTACGAAGTGATGGCTCGTTACCACATTAGCTATACGACGCTCTGGCGAAGAATAAAATATGGCAGCTTGCCGCAACCTCGTATCAACCGAAATACACGAAACAAGCTGTGGCACATTGAAGACTTGGAAGAGTATGAGAAGAAAGAGGACTGAGCCTCTTTCTTTTATTGTCCGAAACGCCAGTTGAATGGAAAGCCTGTCGGCTCGATGATGGTTTCTAGCTGTTGATACCAAACGTCGTAAGCATGACGCATTTCATCCAGGTACTGATATTGGTTGTAGATAGCATCCAGCCCTTTTTTGCTGTGGCCAATCATCAACTCGGCAACTTCTTGCGTGGTGATGGCTGACATTCGCGTTCGCATCGTTCTGCGAAGATCATGCATAGACCAATGTTCCATCTCAACACCAAGCGATCTCCGAGCCCAGATTTTCACATTGTTAGGAATAGTGGTATCAAAGCCATTTGTGGCAAGCTCTTCTTGTCCGTTCGCGGGAAACAAGTAAGTTGATTTGCTCATCTGCATCGCCAGTTCAATCAGCTCAATAGCTGGTTTAATCAATGGCCGCATGATCGGCGCTCCAATTTTATCTCCTTGTTTACGGATCTCTATAGGCACTGTCCACATTGCAGATTGCAAGTCAAAGTGATGCTTTTCAGCTTGAATGAGTTCTCCCTTGCGCCCTCCCAATAAGAGAAGCAGTTTTATGTAGATGCGATTCTTCTCAGTGATTTTTGACTCATGTAAATAACGCCAAAGTATCCTGATTTCGTTGTCGTTTAGCACCCGAGTTCGTTTGCCTTTCTTGCCGCCGACTTTCTTTGCAGTGATTCCAGCGGCAGCGTTAATTTCCAAAATCTGTTCATCTATCAGCCAGTCATAGAACTTATGCAGTACAGACACTAGGCGTTCTGTGTTTGAAGGGGACGACTCCGAAACCTCACGAAGACAGTTACGCAAGGATAATTCATTGATGTCAGTTAATGGGTACTTGCCAAGTCGGGGCAGCAAATATATTTCACTGCTGCGTTTTTGGTAGTGCCACGTTGTCTCCTTTAGCCCTTGCTTACCGGCAGAGTCTATCCAGTCTCGAAAAATCGATTCGAAGCTTTGATTGGCAGAATACTTGGCCCGTTCCTGCTGTAGGTAGAGCTTGGGGTTTCTGCCCTGGTCGAGTACAGCCCTTAACCTATCCAGCTCATTCCTAGCTTCAGCAAGCTTCATAAGTGGGTAAGTACCTATGTCTACCCGCTGTTGCTTGCCATCGAAACGATAACGAAACTGAAAAACAATTTTGCCCTTGGGCGATACCCGAGCACTTAGCCCATCTCGGTCGGCTTTTACTACGGTTTCTTTTGCTTCTTTATTTAACCTGGCATCGAGCCAGCTAACTGATAACGCCATGTTATAAGCCCAGCCCTAGTTTTGATTTTAATGATTGTTTACGTGATTCTGCTTTGGGTTCAGGCGCTTTACTCACAGAAGTAATTTCAACTTCTGGAGCATGGCCATCCACCTGTACAGATGTCGTGGATAGATTGGGTTGGCTCATGTGAATTAACCCAAAGGTGGCCAGCATCCTCAGACGCTCAGCGCGTTCCCGTGGTGGCGTCTTTTCCAATTCTTTGAGTAGTTCTGGGTGGCTCCCTGGGGGAATGTTGACGACAACTCTCATGATCAGGCACCATAAAACCAGAAGCCTCGGACGTTCGCCAAAACAGACTGCTCAGGCACGATGATCTTGCTTCGTGAAAAAATCTCCTTGGCCGCTTCCTTATAAGCCAGGGCTCCGCCTCCGGCGATCAATACCAAGTCCGCATTGATGCTTTCGTCACGCATGGATTGGCGCATGGCTGTAAGAGCAACAGGCGCTACCTTTTTCATGGCAGCATTCAGATAAGGTGAAATATCGACTTTTTCTCCAAATAGCAGCACTTGCAAGTCGCCGGTTCTCATGGCTTTTTCAAGTCGATCCATGCCGACTTTGGCACCATGATCTTCCGAAATCAGCTTATCAATGGTTTCCAGTAGCACGGACATTGCCTGAAGACTGGTTCCTGAGGAGCTGTAGCGAATTTCTCCAGCCTCAAGGGCAACCCAGTCAACAGAAAAGAAGCCGGGATCTATGACGACGACACGACCTTCTTCAATCAAGCCCAAATCACCACCTGTTTGAACCAGATCCATATAGGCACCGGCAGGCTGCGGCAGCACTTTGACATCATGAACGGTGATGCTGCGCTTTGGCGTCACTTGATGGACACCTTTTAAACGCTGTACAAGGTCAGACTTACGTTGTGGTTCATTAAACTGGGAAACCGGTAATCCAGTGACAACCAAATCGATGGATTCTGTTTCAGCCATTAACAAGGCGGCATGAAAAAGCGCCCTATAGGTTTTTGTGGTGGGATATTCCGGGTGAAGCTCTCGTTCCCAGCCTTGAAGGCGTCCAGCAGGAACACCAGCGGCCCAACGCTCATTATCGACAGACACATACAAACAAGTGTCATCATCGCCTCCACCGATACGCTCTGGCATACGATCCGCAGGACCGGCACCCGCAGGTAGAATAATGGTTTTCGGTTCACTGCCTGATTGGCCAATTGCCAACTTCAGGTTTGAGTAACCGATATCTACGCCTAGTACAAACATACTTATCTCCTGTGCACTCAAAGTGCTCTAACGGTTTTCAATCAACCGCACTGGCCATGCTTGGGCTATTCCAAGTGCTCTGGCGGTTCACTCAAATGTCATTATCAGGATTCGGTGCACTGGCGGTGGGCAGAAAGGTGACAAATCCTTTCATCTATCTGCCTATTGCATTTTCGCAAAAGTATGAGAATAGGCTCTGTTTGGCGGCGGATGACTGAGCTAAAAAAATCGAGACGCCAAACGTCGTTTGCATTCTGGCCTGAACTCGCCAAACGGTTTGTATCTTCATGGCGATACGTCTTTTTAGGCGTTTTTAAGTGAAATCGGTCTGTATCCCTTGTCAGGTATGGGATTGAGCGAGTCGATTTATATCGAGACGCCAAACAGTGATTGTGACGGCAGTTTTACGTTTGGCGTTTCGATCCAAAAGCCAAACGGATAGTGGTTTTGGCTTTTGGGGTTAATTGGATGGGGAAATTGGTTTGGTAGAAATCGTCAATGAACAATGGAAAGCAGAGGTATCAGATTTACTTCAGCAAGAAACGGACAGGCTAAAAGCGCTGGCACGAGCTGAAGTTGATGACTTTTGGGTTACCCATTACAAGGTTCGAGAGAATGAGCCCTTTAAAGACTGGGGTCTGCTTGGTGTCCGTATCAGAGACTTTAAGTATGGCTTTGGCATAGAGTGGTACATCAACAGTTTTCACGGTCAACGAGGCAAGCGCGTGGTCTTTAGCAAGGGTCTGCGTATTTCAAAGACGAAGCTGAGATACTCATTTTTGGACTGCCAAGGTCTAGCCAAAGAATGGGAGCTAGCGCTGGCCATGGAGAAAGAAGAATTTTTCAGTGAAATTCGACGCCAGGTTGATAAGCTCAACATGTTGCGTCGCAAAGTGAATGCCTATTGAGTTAACTGCGCTATTTCACTCGCGGTAACTGGTCTGTTTGTTGCCTGCTAAGAAAGGGGTTAAATACATCCTTCTGGACGATGAGGAGAGCGACGACATGTTGGTAGAAATGAACGTCTCACCACAGGCACGCAAGAAAAATCCTAACCTACCTGAAAAATGGCAAGTCAGAGCCGTTACATATCAAGTACAAGGTAAGCACAAAACCGTGTTTACGTCTTTGCCGAGGGAAGAGTACGACGGAGAATTGGTCGCTGAGCTTTACCATGAGAGATGGTAAATTGAGTTGGGGTATCGAGACATAAAAAGTTCGATGCAACACAACGCTTTAGTACTGAGGAGTAAGACGGTGGAGCTTGTCTATCAAGAACTATGGGGGGCTTTTACTTGGTTATAACTTGGTGAGACGAGAGGCCAGTCAAGCGACAGTAGAGCATGGTCGAATGCCCAATGAAATCAGTTTTAAGTACGCTTGTCAGTTTATCGCGAGTCAACAAAGGTCATGTGCAAAGAGGTGTCTCCCGGTAATACGGCAAAGCGTCTAAAAAGTCTGCGAGGAGACTTATCCATCCTTTTTATAGACAAACGCCCTAAGCCAAATAGGCCTAGGGCGGTAAAAATATCAAAGACCCGATATCCAGTTAATCGCAAGGCAGCTCCGCTTAAGTGAACTACATTGCAGCAAAAAGCTGGGTTTTATCGATACTCTGACACATGAACATGTGTTCATGTAAAGGATTTTATGACGATTTCTTCCACGGTATCGGCATGTTCAAAATAATGCGCTTGACCTTCCCACGATGGTAAGCCTTAAGGTTGTTCTTTATCTGAACATAACGATGAGAAATACATCATGAGCATTCAAAAAAAACAGCATTCTAATGATGGTGAAACTCAAGTCAGTTTGCCCATTGAGGGAATGACTTGTGCAAGCTGCGTTGGACGAGTTGAAGCCGCTCTGGCTAAGGTTGAAGGTGTACAAAGCGTAAGCGTTAACCTTGCAACTGAGCGTGCAGATATCCGCCTAAATACATTAGTTAATCGTATGGCGTTGGTTGAAGCAGTTGAAAAGGTCGGCTATGAGGTTCCCCAAGCTTCTGTAGAGTTATCAGTTCAGGGCATGACATGTGCATCATGCGTAGGGCGTGTCGAAAAGTCGCTCCGAGCGGTTAAAGGTGTAAAAGAAGCCACTGTTAATTTAGCGACTGAAAGAGCCACTGTTCGTGGAACCGCTGGAGCTGATGACCTCATAACTGCTATCGAAAAAATCGGTTATGAAGCCAGCCTGGTTGATAACCAAAGCCAGAATAATGATGATACTGCAGAAAAAAAAGATATTGAAAAGGCTGCGTTGAAGAAAGATTTATTTTTGGCGACTGTACTTGCGTTACCAGTATTTATTCTGGAAATGGGGTCGCATGTGATACCGGGAATGCATCAATGGATAATGGATACCATTGGGCTCCAGGAAAGCTGGTATCTCCAGTTTGTGTTAACATTGCTGGTGCTGGCTATTCCGGGACGGCGCTTTTACGTGAAAGGTTTTCCCGCGTTATTAAGACTTGGCCCAGACATGAACTCTCTCGTCTCCGTCGGGACTCTCGCTGCATTCGGTTATTCAATGGTTGCGACCTTTGCTCCGGGTCTTCTGCCTCAAGGTACCGTCAATGTGTATTACGAAGCAGCTGCGGTAATCGTCGCTCTTATTCTTTTAGGACGATTCATGGAGGCGCGGGCTAAAGGTCGAACGTCTGAGGCTATCAAGCGTTTGGTTGGATTGCAGGCCAAAGAGGCGCATGTGCTGCGTAACGGTATTGTCATCGATATTCCCATCAGCGATGTAGCCCTTGATGACATTGTCGAAGTTCGACCAGGTGAGCGGGTACCGGTTGATGGTGAGGTGAGCGAAGGAACAAGTTTTGTCGATGAATCGATGATAACGGGGGAGCCTATCCCCGTCGAGAAAGTTCCCGGAAGCTTAATGGTTGGCGGGACTGTTAACCAGAAAGGAGCATTGAGGTTGCGTGCAACAGCCGTTGGTGGTCAGACGATGCTGTCACAAATAATCAGAATGGTAGAGCAAGCCCAGGGCTCTAAACTACCCATACAAGCTGTGGTCGATAAGGTGACATTATGGTTTGTTCCTGTGGTGATGCTGGCAGCGTTGTTAACTTTCCTTGCCTGGTTAACATTTGGGCCATCACCGGCCCTGTCTTTCGCACTGGTTAATGCCGTGGCTGTGTTGATCATTGCCTGCCCATGTGCAATGGGATTGGCTACCCCAACCTCTATCATGGTAGGTACTGGCCGTGGTGCAGAAATGGGGATCTTGTTCCGTAAGGGAGAAGCTCTGCAGTTGCTTAAAGATGCCAAGGTCGTTGCTGTAGACAAAACTGGCACTTTGACTGAGGGACGCCCAGTAATGACAGATCTGGAGTTGGCTGAAGGGTTTGAGCTTGACTTAGTATTAGCAAAAGTTGCCGCTGTTGAATCACGTTCGGAACATCCTATTGCCCGCGCTATCGTTGAGGCCGCTCTAGGAAAAGAGATATCACTGCCGGTGTTGACTGAGTTTGATTCAATTACTGGGATGGGCGTCAGGGCTACCGTAGACGGAGAGCGCGTAGAGATTGGGGCTGATCGATTTATGCGTGAGTTAGGCTTGGACATCGAATATTTTTCAAAGACTGCGATACGCCTTGGAAACGAAGGGAAATCTCCACTCTATGTTGCTATCGATGGACGTCTGGCAGCCATTATCGCAGTCGCTGACCCTATTAAATCAAGTACGCCGATTGCCATAAATGCATTGCACCAACTGGGGCTCAAAGTCGCAATGATTACAGGTGACAATGCCAATACAGCAAATGCGATAGCGAGACAGCTGGGTATTGATGAAGTGGTTGCCGAAGTGTTGCCAGAAGGGAAAGTTGAAGCAGTTCGTCGGTTGAAGGAGTCTTACGGTAAGGTCGCTTATGTTGGTGATGGCATTAATGATGCCCCAGCTTTAGCTGTGGCAGATATTGGGCTTGCAATTGGTACAGGTACCGATATAGCGGTGGAATCTGCTGATGTTGTCTTAATGTCCGGCAACCTACAGGGTGTGCCTAATGCTATTGGATTGTCTAAGGCAACAATAGGTAACATCAGGCAAAATCTTTTTTGGGCGTTTGGATATAATGCCGCATTGATCCCTGTAGCAGCAGGCTTGCTGTACCCTGCCTATGGATTGCTGCTTTCGCCAATCTTTGCTGCAGGCGCGATGGCGCTATCCAGTGTATTTGTTCTGGGCAACGCACTTCGTTTGCGTCGGTTCCAGACTCCGCTGGCAGAAGACTCTGAGCACTAGTAGACGGAGAGCGCGTAGAGATTGGGGCTGATCGATTTATGCGTGAGTTAGGCTTGGACATCGAATATTTTTCAAAGACTGCGATACGCCTTGGAAACGAAGGGAAATCTCCACTCTATGTTGCTATCGATGGACGTCTGGCAGCCATTATCGCAGTCGCTGACCCTATTAAATCAAGTACGCCGATTGCCATAAATGCATTGCACCAACTGGGGCTCAAAGTCGCAATGATTACAGGTGACAATGCCAATACAGCAAATGCGATAGCGAGACAGCTGGGTATTGATGAAGTGGTTGCCGAAGTGTTGCCAGAAGGGAAAGTTGAAGCAGTTCGTCGGTTGAAGGAGTCTTACGGTAAGGTCGCTTATGTTGGTGATGGCATTAATGATGCCCCAGCTTTAGCTGTGGCAGATATTGGGCTTGCAATTGGTACAGGTACCGATATAGCGGTGGAATCTGCTGATGTTGTCTTAATGTCCGGCAACCTACAGGGTGTGCCTAATGCTATTGGATTGTCTAAGGCAACAATAGGTAACATCAGGCAAAATCTTTTTTGGGCGTTTGGATATAATGCCGCATTGATCCCTGTAGCAGCAGGCTTGCTGTACCCTGCCTATGGATTGCTGCTTTCGCCAATCTTTGCTGCAGGCGCGATGGCGCTATCCAGTGTATTTGTTCTGGGCAACGCACTTCGTTTGCGTCGGTTCCAGACTCCGCTGGCAGAAGACTCTGAGCACTAAGATAAAGGGGAGTTATGAACATTGGTAAAGCATCGAACGAATCAGGAATCTTCGCAAAGATGATTCGCTATTACGAGCAAATTGGTCTGATTCCTGCTATAGGTCGTACCGAAGCAGGCTACCGTGATTATGCACCCAATGATGTCCACCGTCTGATTTTTATCCGCAGTGCGCGTGACCTTGGTTTTTCTCTTGAATAGATAGCCGATTTGCTCAAGTTATGGAATGACAAATCTCGCCAGAGCGCCGATGTTAAACGTCTGGCACAAGAGCATATGGATGATTTAGAGCGACGTATGGAAAATATGCAACGAATGGCATATACACTCAGAGCTCTGTTCAAAAGCTGTGCTGGGGATGAGCGATTTGAATGCCCAATACCAGACATTAATGACCGCTGATGCTAAAAGCCATCCCGGTAAGAGAGAAGGGGCGGTGCAACGTAGTTCTCGTGGTAACGAAATGGAAAAAGCCCGACCCCTTATTTTAAGGGCATGATGGCGTAGCACAAAGCTGTATGGGCTAGTGTTACGCCATCAGTCTAATCAACTTATAAGCGCACACCACTAATGCACCCCCCCCAAGTGGTCAGTTGGTACGGTTAAAGGAAGATCACCATTCTCTTCATCAGCAGTCAATTTCTGTACTATCCCGCATTCGTCCACGCTCCGGTCTGAGCTGCAATAGCCATTAAGTTCTTTTAGTTGTGTTTCCAGGGCTAATAGCTCTTTAATACGATGCTGAACATGCGTGAGATGGGCACTGATTATTGCATCAATGGGGCCACAGTCTTTACCGCGATTATTAATTGCCAGTAGCAATGCACGTATTTCCTCATGAGTCATATCAAGAGAGCGGCAGCGTCGGATAAATAACAACTTTTCCAGATGAGTATTGTTGTAACAGCGGTAGTTATTTTCAATATCTCTTAATGGAGCTTGAAGTAATCCTTTTTTCTCATAGTACCGAATAGTTTCCACCGGACAACCCGCCTTACGGGCCAATTCACCAATTTTCATGCATCCCCCCTTATGCACTTGACCCTGTAGTTAGATCAGGGTCTTTAATAGTCAGTATAGTTAGCAGATGAGGAAATGAAAATGAGTGGTGGTGTAAAAAATAGCAAAACCCCTGCAGGAGACGAAGCGGCTAGTTGCTGTGAAACGTTCAATTTAGGGACAGGACTCCGGGTTAAGAATACTGGTGAATCACATAAAGCAAATGATCATGCACATGATCAGAAGGCTCATAATCACAATAAATGCAGTGATGACCATTCCCATGAAGGCCATAATCATGATGCCCATAGTCATGGCGGCGAAGGGCATTCGCATGATGAGCATAATCATAAGGGATGTAACCATGATCATGCCGCGCAAGAGCATTCTCATGAAGGCCACGATCACGGCCATGAGGGGGATTGTTGCTCCGCGGCTCCAGAACAATTGAGTAGCCTGGGGGGCTCGCAGGTTGTGGCTGGTGGATTACGGACAGAAATTCGCATTATGCAGATGGATTGTCCTGTTGAAGAAAATCTTATCAAAAAGAAACTGGGTGGAATGAGCTCTGTTAAAGAGCTTGATTTCAACCTGATGCAGCGTGTTTTGACTGTAACTCATACACCGGATTCGCTTGAAGCGATCATGGCTGCAATTCGCTCGTTGGGATTCGAGCCAGAAGTTTCGGATAATACTAGCGGCAAGAAAAATACCCAGGAGAAAAAAAAGCCCTGGTGGCCATTAGCTCTGGCTGGCGTAGCTGCTCTTGCAGCCGAAGTGATGCACTGGGCTGATATGCCTGACTGGCTCGAAGCTGGGTTGGCTTTGATAGCAGTGCTTTCTTGTGGTCTGACAACCTACCAAAAAGGTTGGATTTCGATTCGCAATGGCAACTTGAATATCAATGCACTAATGAGTATTGCCGTTACTGGGGCTTTGGTCCTTGGGCAGTGGCCAGAAGCGGCGATGGTTATGGTGTTATTCACCATTGCTGAACTAATAGAAGCCAAATCACTCGATAGAGCCAGAAATGCAATAGGTTCACTGATGAACCTGACTCCTGAAACTGCAATGGTCCAACAAGCTGATGGAACATGGCAGGAAGTTGACGCCAGTAGCGTACAACCGGGCAGTATTGTTAGGGTAAAACCAGGTGAACGAATTGGTCTCGACGGAGAAATCGTCAAAGGTCAAACCACCATTAACCAGGCTCCAATTACAGGTGAAAGTATGCCTGTCGATAAAATCGCGGGCGATACAGTATTTGCTGGAACAATAAATCAGTCAGGCTCTTTTGAATATAAAGTCACTGCAGCTGCAAATAATACAACCCTTGCGCGAATCATTCATGCTGTTGAGCAGGCGCAAGGTGCCAAAGCAGCTACACAACGTTTTGTTGACCGCTTTTCCCAGATTTATACCCCAGTCGTTATGGGTATTGCTGTTGCGGTTGCTGTATTGCCACCATTGTTTGGGGCAGGAACATGGCAGGAGTGGATCTATAAAGCTTTAGTTATGCTTGTCATAGCGTGTCCATGTGCCCTGGTTATTTCTACGCCAGTAACGATTGTCAGTGGACTTACTGCAGCTGCTCGCAAAGGGATTCTCATTAAAGGCGGTGTTTATCTTGAGCAGGGACGTAAGCTAAAAGCCCTTGCGCTGGATAAAACAGGAACTATTACCCATGGGAAACCAGTACAAACCGACGTAATGGTATTCAATGGATGGAGCGAGCGTGAAGTTCGTACTACTGCAGCTAGTCTCGCTAGTTACTCTGATCACCCTGTTTCACTGGCAATTGTGAATGCTTCTGCTGATTTGAAAAAGCAGGATGTTGACAGCTTTGAAGCGATTGTTGGGCGAGGTGTGCATGGCGTAATTACAGGTAAGGATTTTTACCTTGGAAACCTGCGTTTGACAGAAGAACACTTTAATTGTCCATCAGAGATTAAAGCAACAGTACAAAGGCTGGAAAGCCAGGGTAAAACAGTTATTTTACTCAATGATGGTAAGCAAGTGCTTGGGCTGTTCGCTGTTGCTGATACTGTTAAAAACAGCAGTCGTGAAGCGATTGAACAACTTCATGAACTTGGCGTTAAAACTATTATGCTGACTGGTGATAACCCACATACAGCTAAAGCAATCGCATCTCAGGTTGGAATTGATGAGGCTCGAGGGAATCAATTGCCAGAAGATAAACATCGTGCAGTTGAAGAGCATTCACGGATTGGAATCACTGGGATGGTTGGTGATGGTATCAATGATGCACCGGCTCTGGCTGCAGCTGATATCGGTTTTGCTATGGGAGCAATGGGTACTGATACGGCGATTGAAACTGCAGATGTAGCTTTAATGGATGATGACCTGCGTAAAATACCAGCCTTTGTGAAATTGTCCCGACAAACGTACAGCTTACTTGTACAAAATATCAGCCTCGCTCTAGGTATTAAAGCCGTATTCCTTGTACTCACGCTCATGGGAATGGGAACCATGTGGATGGCTGTATTTGCTGATGTTGGTGCCAGTCTTCTGGTTGTGGCAAATGGCCTGAGATTATTACGAAAATAAAGAGTTGGGTCTCTGAGTTCTTCATGGACGACAGACTCAGAGACCGTATTCTGGTTTGAACATATTTATCGAATATGGTTTGAGGGGGAGCGGATGGACACCAAAAAATATTCTGAAAGTGTTGTCGAAGATATTGTACAGTGGGTTGAATGTTCATTGAATAAAACCTTGCCAGTAGAAATCATTGCTGAAAAATCTGGTTATTCACGATGGCATTTTCAACGTTTATTTAAACAGGCGACCGGCATTGCGCGGGGTGAATATGTTCGCTCTCGTCGATTATCCTGCGCTGCCATCGATCTGAAACTAACTTCCAGAACAGTTCTGGACATTGCTCTTCAGTATGGTTTTGATTCGCAACAAACTTTCACGAGAGCTTTCAAAAACAAGTTTCATCTTCCTCCCGGTCGGTACCGTAAGCAAGGGAGTTGGGATTTATCAGCGCTGTGTCCATCTTTACTTTCAGACGATGAGGAGAGATATGCCAATGTTAGTTAATGACCCCGTATTGATTCCTATGATAGAAGAGCTGGCTGATAAATATAATAAAATGCAGGATTTTTTAATCGATGATGAACCTTGTATTGATATCGTACGGTCGGTGTATGAGTTGGAGTGCACCGTTAGCGAATTCAAAAAAAGAATTATACTTCAACATATTTCCTATTGCCATTCAGATGAATGTGATGACCCTGACCTGCATGTGGCCCTAATTGACAATATAAAAAATATACTTGACTATCTTGAATAATTTTACAAGAAGGGGGTTAGGTTTTCTTAAAACCATTTGTGTTTTGGATGAATAAATATTTTTAATTCACTGATTTCCATATGGTCTCAACCATAAGGAATATGATGGTAACTAACTCGGGTCAGTCAGTGCGACTCGTGCAAGATGCTTCATGTGTATATCGTATAAAAGCTTGACCCTATATCAACTTTAGGGTTTTAATGGAACCAAGTCGAGAGTAGCGAGGACGATGAACAGGGCAATAGGGGGAATCATTAATGGAGCCTTGTTGCAGACGTTCTGCCTAGTCGCTAGAGCAAATAGAGGTCTCCATGATCAAGCAAAAAACTATCAAGAATATTGTTGAGTTAAACGGTATTGGCTTGCATAGCGGTAAAACCGTTAACATGAAAATCATGCCTGCTGGTGCCAATAGTGGCATACGGTTCCGTAGAACAGATGTAACTCCTGTTGTTGATATTCAGCTCCGTGCCGATCAGATTCATGACACTATGCTGGCAACAAGCATTATCAACCCTCAGGGAGTTCGAGTTTCAACAATCGAACATTTCCTCTCTGCGGTGTCCAGCATGGGACTTGATAACCTCTTGGTGGAGCTCGATGCTCCAGAACTTCCCATTCTCGATGGGAGTGCCAGAGGATTCATATATTCAATAATGCACGCTGGTTTGATAGAGCAGTGTGCGCTAAAAAAATATCTGCTGATAAAAAAAACGGTTTCCGTAAAAGATGGCGACAAATGGGCTCTTTTGCATCCAGACTCTAAGTTCTCGATCGATTTTATGATTGATTTTAAGCATCCCTTGATTTCTGCTGAGACCAATAGATTAAATATTGAAGTGTCGAAAGAAAACTATATTGGCGAGATTGCTGATGCCAGAACTTTTGGATTTGTTCGTGATGTAGAACTTCTACAACAAAAAGGTCTTGGGTTAGGGGCAAGTTTGAATAATGCGATAGGTCTTGATGAATATAGCGTTCTGAACCCGGAAGGTCTGCGATTTAACAACGAACTTGTGCGACATAAAACACTGGATGCGATTGGAGACCTCTTCGTATCAGGCCATAATATTATTGGCGCCTACCATGCTTATAAGTCAGGTCATGCATTAAATAATAAGTTGATGCTTGCGTTGTTGAATGATGTCGAATCATGGGAATTAGTGAGTGTTGGCGAATATAAAAATGATTCCACTAGAGATAGCATTCTTTCTAAACCCAAAGAAGAGTGTTTTGAGTCATTAAGTATGTGGTCATAAGGGAGATGAGTATTTTCGTCACATCTGGTTTCTTATACAGCTTATCTTGATGATCTTTTTTCTTGACCTTACCGCCACAGGAAGGTTTAGGCTGGATATCGACTCAATATTGATGAGCCAGACGGTAACCGTATCACTACGTATGCAAGGTAAGAGCGCCGGAAACGACGTCATTTGAAACTGGATCTGGTATCAACAGAATACATTTTGGGAGGTAAGGATGAACATTGGTGATGCTGCCCGGTTATCCGGAGTTTCCGCAAAAATGATCCGCTATTATGAAGAGGCGGGATTAATACCGGAAGTAGCCAGAACTGCAGCCGGGTATCGGATGTTCCGCGATATTGATGTGTACAAATTACATTTTATACGCCGATGTCGGGAATTAGGTTTCTCTCTGGCACAAACAGGGGAACTTCTCTGTCTGTGGGGGAACCATTCGCGCCAGAGTGCTGATGTAAAAAAATTAGTCGAGTCACACATCAACGAGTTGACGCGAAAAATTCAAGAATTTCAGCGTATGGCATCAATACTTACAACGCTTTCTGATTGCTGTGCAGGGGATGATAAGCCTGAATGCCCTATTTTGAGTGCACTGTATCTTGCAGATGTTAACGGTTTACAAAAATCAGACTCTGGTCCTGAAATTTCTTAGCCGCAATCCATAGATGACAGTAATTTCAACTGAAATTACGCCTACAAAACAAGATGACATTAATTGGGTTAGTAACTCTTGGGTAAAAAGAAATCAATGTGGTTTTTAAAGAATATTAACTGTTTTTAGTAGTGAGGTTTCCAATGTCAGATATTATTCCCGGATATTGCACACTTTGCCGTTCGCGGTGTGGGACGCTGAGTGAAGTAGCAAATGACCACCTGATCAAGGTACGGGCTAACCCTGAACACCCTAATGGTAAGGCCATGTGTATGAAGGGGAAAGCGGCACCTGAGCTGGTGGACAGCGCAAATAGAATTCTGTACCCGATGAAGAGAACTCATCCTAAAGGTGCAGAGGATCCGGGCTGGCAACGTATAAGTTGGGAAGAGGCTATGTCAACGATAGCCGGACAACTGGAAAAATTTAAACGAGAGGATGGAGCTGAATCTGTCGCTTTCGGCTTTACGAGCCCAAGCGGTACCCCCCTCAGTGATGCAATTGAATGGTTAGAGCGATTTGTTCGTATCTATGGCAGCCCAAATACCAGCTATGGAACTGAGATATGTAACTGGCATAAAGACGTTGCACATCGATGGACCTTTGGCTGCGGCATTCCTGTTGCTGATTATTCCCATGCCGATCTTATTCTTCTTTGGGGGCATAACCCCGCGAATACTTGGCTTGCCCAGGCTAGTGCGATTGGTACTGGTCGAAATAACGGCGCAAAACTGATTGTCGTGGATCCTCGCCCGACACCCTTAGCGAAAGAAGCAAATGCCTGGCTTGATGTCAATCCTGGAACTGACGGTGCATTAGCTTTGGGGTTAAGCCATCTCCTGGTAGAACGAAACCTGTTTAATCATGAGTTTGTTCGAAACTGGACTAATGGTCCTTTGTTGGTTCGAAATGATAATGGTTATTTTCTTCGGGAAAAAGATATTAACCCACTTGCCATCAGTAATCGCTATACAGTTTGGGACGAACACAACCAGCAAGTCACATTTATCGATTCCGAGACTCGAACTGAAGAAACGCTGATGCCTACAGCTGCACTTGAGGGCAATGTTGAAGTCGCAATAGCTGATGGTGCAAAAATTTCCTGCCAAACGGCGTTTTCATCTTTTAAAGATATGTTGGCTAATTATGACCCAGAAAACGTAAGCCGTATCACCGGGGTATCTGTTGCGTCAATTGAAGCCGCTGCGAGTTTGATTGCCGGGGCCAAGAAAATCGCCTACCACAGTTGGTCTGGAGTGGCTCAACACACTAATGCCACCCAAACAGAACGTGCGATTGCGACACTGTATGCTTTAACCGGTTGTTTCGATCAGGAAGGATGTAATCGAATCTATGCCAGCCACCCGGTAAATGTGGTTAATTCACCGACATTGATGCCTAAATCACAATGGGATAAAGCATTAGGCCTTGAAGAAAGGCCTATCGGGCCGCCTTCACAAGGTTGGGTTCATTCTCAGGATATCTGGCATTCAGTATTAGAAGGTACACCCTATAAAATTCGCGGGTTAATTGGCTTTGGTGCCAACATATTACTTTCACAAAGTGATACTTCTCTCGGACAACAGGCGCTTGAGGCGCTTGAGTTTTATGCCCATGTAGATTTGTTTGAAACGCCTACATCAAAGTATGCTGATATCCTTCTGCCAGTTAACACTGCCTGGGAGCGCGAAGGCCTAAGAACCGGGTTTGAAAGTAGTGCTGCTGCTCAGGACCACATTCAGTTGAGAAAAAAAATGGTCTCTCCGCGCGGTGAAAGCCGTTCCGACCTTGAGATTGTTTTCGATCTTGCATGCCGGTTAGGAATGAATGAAGCGTTCTTCGACGGCAATATTGAGGCAGCCTGGAATTATCAACTAGAACCATTAGGTTTGACTGTTGAGATGCTCAGAAATAAGCCAGAAGGTTACGATATCCCGCTTGAGCATAAAGTCAGAAAATATGCTTTCAGAGACCCAAATAGTGGATATCTGGCAGGTTTCAATACAGAAACAAAACGTGCAGAGTTTTACTCTGAGATCCTTCATCACTATGGTTACAATCCTTTACCTGAGTATGTACAGCCGCAAGAATACCAGCGCAACGATCCTGATTATCCATTAATGCTGACATCCGTTAAAAGCGGATTCTTCTGTCATAGC
This sequence comes from Alteromonas sp. G4i13, assembly GCF_054960505.1. Lineage (NCBI taxonomy): Bacteria > Pseudomonadati > Pseudomonadota > Gammaproteobacteria > Alteromonadales > Alteromonadaceae > Alteromonas > Alteromonas sp. G4i13. The sequence continues at coordinate 23,991 of NZ_JBHNYX010000053.1, forward strand.
CAACATCGAAGCCTGACTAGCCTACGAAAAAAAGCACCTTATCCAACGGTAGACATTTCGGCAACTCTGGCTGACGAAGAAGGTATCAAGACGGGGGATTGGGTAGAAATTGAAACGAGAGCAGGTCTTGCTCGATTTAGAGCAAAAGTGGAAGCCAAACTCTCTCATGAAACTGTAATTGCTGAGTTTGGGTGGTGGCAGGCTTGTCCTGATTTTGGCAAACCTTCATACCCGGTTAAAGGTGAGTACAGTAGCAATTACAATAGTTTAATCAGCGGTGATAGCTATGATCCAGTCAGCGGTGCTTTACCTTTGCGTTCATTCCGCTGCCGCATTCGCCGCTTGAATGATTTTGAGCTGATAAGGCGCCCCTGGGAAGGTCGTAAAACATTCAAAGTCATTGAACTGAAAAAAGAAGCAGATAATGTTACGACAATTACCTTCCAATCGAACAGTGAAGGCTACTTACCTGATTATGAACCGGGCCAGCATATCACTGTTAGCTGTTGTCCGATGAGCGATTCTGAAGAGATCGTTACCCGGGCGTATTCGCTGACAGGCCCTGCGTTTGTTCATGACCGTAAAACCTATTCCATTTCTGTCCGTCATCAGAAAGCGACTGATGAGAAAGGTGAGTATGTTGAAGGAATAATGTCATCCTACATAAACACGCATTTGCAGATAGGCAAGGATGTTGAACTTACCCCTCCTGGGGGGAATTTCATTGTCCCGCTCAATGCCGTCCAGCCTGTCGTAATCTTTGCTGGCGGTATTGGAATTACTCCATTCATTTCCTATCTGGAGTCTATTAACCCCCAAGCGGAAGGTCCGGAGATCTGGCTTTTCTATGCTAATCAAAATAGTAGGCTACATGCGTTTAAGAAAAGAATTGCGGAGCTAAATGCGTCTATTGACAGGCTTAAAGTAATTAATATCTACAATCAGCCCCTCGACTGTGATATTCCAGGATTGGATTATGATAGAGCTGGTTACGTTGGTGCGGGAGATGTCGAGGCATATCTTATTGAGAATAATGCTCGTTATTACATGTGTGGTCCGCAGCCTATGATGGATGCGATATCGCGAGGGCTTCAGGAGAGAGGTGTACCTGCATTTGCTATTTTCTACGAGATATTTCGTTCTCCAGCAAAAATAAATAATGATCCCTCATTACGTCATAAAGTCATTTTTGCAAAATCAGGAAGAACAGAGATTTGGACCACGGATAAAGGTACTCTACTTAATTTTGGGGAAAAGCTTGGGATTCAAATGCCTAGTGGTTGTCGTGTTGGACAATGTGAAAGCTGTTCAACTAGGGTGATTGCAGGGAACGTACAGCATCTGAATGGTGTGGAGCCCTCTGATGAGGGGGCATGTTTGACATGTCAGTGCATTCCTGCCGGTGATATCACGATTGATGCTTGAGGTAAGTACTAGCTATTAGCATCCTTTACATCAGGCCATTTCAGTGGCCTGATTTTTTCTATGAATAACATTATGTTTTAAACAATTTTCAATTTTTTGTACGAATTCACCTCAATAGCCGATTTAATCAATTTTATCAGTGCGATCTTTCTAAGTTTTTATCATCCTCCCCCTTGACCTTCCAGTTACTACAAGCTTTAGCCTGTAAGAAA
>NZ_JBHNYX010000054.1:0-24785 GCF_054960505.1 Alteromonas sp. G4i13
TTCCGCTTTATGTCTTTCTAGCGCTAATCGCAGACCTAGTCCAACAGGCGCTAAGACATCTGTAGCAAACGTAAAAACTCTTGAAGCGAAGACACATGGAATTGTGCCTTTGGTGACTTTTTAACGCCCTGTCGAAGTATCTGAACCGTTTTCATACCTAAACTATTACCCGCACTAATTTCTGACTCCTCACTGTCTCCAATAACCCATACCTCACTCGGAGCTGTATTATATTTTTTGGCTATGATGTCGAAGTAGAATGCTTTGCCTTTTCTAGGCGGGTTACCTGGGTCATCGTAGTAAATGTCTTCAAAAGCACCTTCAACGCCCAATTGGCGAATTTTCGAATGTTGAAATTTTTGGAATCCAGAAGTTACAAGTAGCTTCACCCCTTCAAACGCATGAACTAAATGAGTGTCTTCATAGCCTTCAATAGGGTGCGCAATACTCAACTGCGAAAAGTACGTATAACTCGCAGATTTTGAATGCTCAGAGAACTTATATTTTTCAACAATATAGTCCAAAGGTTTACGCCAAAAATCCAGACGCATTTCTTGTCTCATAGAGGGAGTTAAATCGTTACTCTTATCTGACTCGATGACATCGAATAGAGGTAGCAATATGTCTTCACCTACACTATTGCCCGGAGCTAAGCAGTTGTCGAAATCAAAAATAATTAATGGCATGTATGGATAAATTACTAGGGAGTGGTGTGCACCATAGTCGCACATGAATGTTTCGATTTCAGAAAGAGCAACCTGCATAGTCGCGTACTTGTCGCATAGTGGAATTACGCCAAATACTCTGAAAACAAGCTTGATAAGAACTAGTTTGCGCTTTTTAGGCGCAGTTAAAGCCAAAAAACGCTTTTTTAATAAAAAACTTATGCATGTTCTTGCCTACTTTTCAAAATGGGTACTACGCTTACTTCATATGTAAAAACGCAGCGAAATATAACGTTGTTACTTTTTAAAAGAGGTAACGCGCCATTGCTCTGTGTTTTAAAGAGATAGTTTTTGGCTTAACACCTGTGATTTTAAGCGGAGTGAGAAACTTCGAACTGTTAATAATGATAGGAAGCTAGCTGCTTCGTTCAACTGCCTTGTCTGAAAGAAGCAACCGGCAGTTGAATGTTCAGGGTGAAACTAAGCCGCGCGTAATTCTCAAGGAGAGTTTTTTGTCAGCTAACAACACATCTTCAAATCAGCAGAGCGCAGTAAACACTATATTTGCTATTTCAGGTATTGGAGTTATCGCTTCGTGGGTGCTCTACTTTTCAGTATCGGCGTTAGCCGCTCTCGCTGTGCTAACCGGCGCAGTGGTGATTTGTGCCCTTATTCACTCAAAAAATAACAGCAAAAGCGACGAGATATACCCGACAGAGAATAGTGCTGAGGATATGGCGACAAGCAGAAATACTGATATTGAAAAAGCCAGTGAGGGGTTAAGTGTTTCACTTGGCACTTGTGACGCCAATTTATCAGACATCAAATCAACGCAAGATGACGCAGTAGAAACCTTGTCTCACGCCTTTAGCAGTTTGAAATCACTAGTTTCTCAACAAATTGAGTGTATTGAGGATTTGCTAAGTGTGGACGAAGCGCATACGCAGTCTTACTCCGACCGAATGCGCAATTTCGCCCGCGAAACCGATGGAACACTAACGCAATTCATTGATTCTACAGAACAGATGTCGTCGTCGACAAAGCACCTAATGGAGCAAGTGCAAACCATTCAACAGGCCATGCCTACGGTAATTGAAGCACTGAGTGGTATTGATGACATCGCTGCACAAACTAATTTACTTGCTTTGAATGCGGCTATAGAGGCGGCGCGAGCAGGTGAGGCTGGTCGTGGCTTCGCTGTTGTTGCTGATGAAGTCAGGGCGCTCTCAACTCGCTCCACTCAGTTTAGTGATGTGATTAAAACCCAGGTCGAGAACATAAGAAGTCTGGTAGATAAGCTCACAGACACTGCCGAATTTGTAGCGTCGCAGGATATTTCTCAGGTGGTTAATGCTAAATCACATATCAGTGAGCAGTTGTCTGAGATTATCAAGAAAGCGGAGGCTGACCTTGTAACCACTAAACAGATTGAAGACATTGGCTCTCAGCTTGACGAGTCGATAAATGCGGCCATTCGGGGTATGCAGTTTGGCGATATCAACGGCCAACACATTCAGTATACCCAAGATATGATCAAGTTCATTTTAGAGCAGTTGGCGACGTTAGACGCCAAAAATATCGAGCGTTTCGTCAGTGCATTAAACGAGTACCAAAAAGGACTCGCTGCGAAAGGGAAAAATGACCACAACCCTGTGTCTGCAACATCTATGGACGCTGGGGAAGTCGAATTGTTCTAGCTAAGCAAGGAACAGGAAGCACAGTCAGTAATGACCTACTTTGGAGAAGTGAGCATATGAGCAAACACATTCTAGTTGTTGACGATTCAGTATCCATTCGTCAGATGGTAGAAATGACCCTAAAAGGTGCGGGCTATACCGTTACGACAGCCCAAGACGGGCAAGATGCGTTAGATAAATGCAAAAGTCAGCAATTTAATTTTGTTTTAACCGATCAGAATATGCCACGAATGGATGGCCTTACGCTTATAAAAAATTTGCGCGGTTTGGGGACTTACAGCAGAACGCCTGTTGTTATGCTTACTACAGAAGCAGGCGACGATATGAAAGCAAAAGGTAAAGCCGCTGGCGCCACAGGCTGGATGGTAAAGCCTTTCGATCCAAACAAGCTTCTTGATGTAACGAAGCGCGTGCTGGGCTAAATCGCCCACCCACTCCTAAAATCTGGAAGGATTCGGAATGAGCATCGATATAGAACAGTTTCATGGCGTGTTTTTCGACGAGAGCGATGAGCATCTCGACGATATGGAACAGCTATTGATGAGTTTAGATGTTGAATCCCCTGATCCTGAAGAGCTAAATAGCATTTTTCGCGCTGCCCATTCGATTAAAGGTGGCAGCGGTATTTTCGGTTTTGATGCGTTGATGAATTTAACGCATGTGATGGAAAACTTGTTAGATAAAGCCCGCAACAATGAGCTTAGTGTTACCGCTGACATTGTAAATGTGCTTTTAGAAACTCTCGATGTTTTAAAAGACACGCTTAACGCCTACCGCGATGAGACCCCCGTACCAGAAGACAGTATTGCCGAGCGCATTAAAATTCTAAATGGCGTAATCAACGGTCAATCTACAGACGCAGCCTCAGGCGATGGTGACGATGCTTCAGAAGTAAGCGTGAATGCGCAAAACGAAAGCGCTCAGGACGACAGCTTTGGTTTCTTTGACGATGAGCCTAATAGTGCTATTGAAGCCGCTGACGACAGTTTTGGTTTTTTCGACGACGAACCAGTTAACGAAGCGCTCTCTCACGGCGACAACACTAAAAGTGAAAATAATGACGATGACGGCTTTGGCTTCTTCGATGATGAAATATCGAATAATACAGTCGGCGCACAAACTGCAACGACTAAAGCCGAAACAGCTGAAGTAGAGCAGGGTTTCGGTTTTTTCGAAGACGCACCGTCAGCTACCAATATCAATACTTCCCTAGAAATTGCGAGTAGTAATAACGCGCAAAGCGCGAGTACTCAATTAAATACAGCAACAACATCTAACAATGATAAAGCGCCAACAAGTGGCGTTGCCCCCACGACAACACAAGCCAAAACGCCACCAAAACCGCCAGCGAAAAAGAGCACCGCCCGTGAATCGGCCTCTATTCGTGTAGACACCACTAAAATTGATGCCATGGTTAACTTAGTCGGAGAGCTGGTTATCACCCAGTCTATGCTGTCTATGATAGGGCAAGACGTTGAAGGGCAAGTTGGCGAACGGTTGCAGCTAGCTATTGATGAGCTGCAGCGAAACACCCGGGAAATTCAAGAATCAGTGATGTCTATGCGCATGCTCCCGCTAACCGCAACCTTTAATCGTTTTCCGCGTTTAGTAAGAGATTTGGCAGGTAAGTTAGGTAAACAGGTAGAACTGGTGCTCCAGGGAGGCAGCACGGAAATTGATAAAAGTTTAATTGAAAAGATCGTCGACCCCCTTACCCATCTCGTTCGCAACAGCATCGATCACGGCATAGAAATGCCCGACAAACGCGTCGCTGCTGGCAAACCAGAGAAAGGCACGGTTATTCTAAGTGCCGAGCAGAAAGGCGGTAGCATTATTATCAGCATTATTGATGATGGCGGTGGTCTTCACCGCGACAAAATTCTCGATAAAGCGCGAAGTAACGGGCTCACCGTATCTGATGACATGCCTGATTCAGAAGTATGGCAGCTTATATTCCAACCTGGGTTTTCAACTGCCGAAGCCATTACCGATGTATCGGGAAGAGGGGTAGGTATGGATGTGGTGCGCCGCAATATCGAATCGATTGGCGGTCGTATCGATATCGAGTCTAGCGCCGGTGAAGGTTCAGCGTTTTTCATTCACCTGCCGCTTACGCTAGCCATAGTTGATGGCATGTGTGTGTCGGTGGGTAAGCAAATCTTCGTGATCCCACTTTTAAATATTATTGAATCCTTCCAGCCTACTAAGCAGCAGCTGAAGACCTTGGGCAACGACACCGTTCTCTATATACGAGATCAATACTGGCCTTTGGTGCCCCTCTACGACTTCATGGAAGTAGAGGATGCCGCGCTTTCTCCCACAGAAGGCATTGTGGTGTTGCTTGAAAGCAGTAAAAAACGCTTTGGTGTTTTGGTTGATGCACTCGTCGGTCAGCAGCAGGTGGTGATTAAAAGCTTAGAAGAGCACTACCGTAAGGTGGCTGGAATAGCGGGGGCAACCATTATGGGCGACGGAAAAGTCGCACTTATTATCGATGCAGACTCCATTGCTACAACGTATACCTCCAGTCAAATAGAGGAGTTACTTTCATGAGTGAAACTGCCTTGCATCAAGCGGTTACCGGCGGACAGGACAAAGAATATTTAAGTTTTGTGCTTGGCGATGAGCATTACGCCTTGGACATTACCACAGTAAAAGAAATTAGAGGGTACGAACAAGTCACTAAGATTGCGAATGCGCCAGCCTTCATAAAAGGCGTGATTAATTTGCGTGGTGACATCGTTCCTATCGTGGACTTGCGCATTAAGTTTAACGTAGGCGAGGCCACATATAACGACTTCACAATAGTGATAATGCTGAACATTCAAGAGCGTATTGTTGGCATCGTGGTAGATGGTGTATCCGATGTTATTCGCTTGTCTGAAGAACAAGTACTTCCGCCACCAGAGTTTGGCGTAGCTTTTGACAGCAGGTATCTACACGGCTTAGCTGATGTAGATGAAAACATGGTCATTCTGGTGAACATAGAAAGCTTAATAACCAGCGAAGAGCTGGGTTTAGTCGCACCTGAGAGCGTAAAAGACGACGCGTAGTTACAAGGTCCTTCACTAAACGGAAACACCTGACATTGGGAAATATTAGTTATGGGCGTATTTAATTTTCTGAACGGCGAAGAGTTAAAAATAGCGAAGCACGACTCGCTATTGAAGTCGAATATCCTAAAGGCCAGTGCCTCAAACTTGTTGGTTATCGACAAGTCGGGGGTTATTCACTACCACACTCCCGCATTCCTGCGAATGACAAAGGCCTACCCTAAGGACTTTACTGTCAACGATGGTGAGTCTTCACTATCAGGAAAGCACATAGACGACATTGCAAATGGGGCAAGCGCTTCAGAAAACCTGTCTTATTTACTTACCCATACTTCGGGCGATAAGCACCTCGTTTCTCTTGCTGAGCACGGCTTTTGTGTAAGTGCATCTACAATAACGATAGACGAGAATGGCACTCAGCTTTATGTCACCGAGTGGCAGGACAACACTGAAAATAAACGCAACAAAGGTATGGTCGATGCCATTATGCGAAGCCAGGCGGTGATATCGTTTACGACAGACGGAGAAATCTTGTCGGCCAACGATAACTTTTTATCCGCAATGGGCTATAGCGAAAGTGAAGTGGTGGGAAAGCATCATCGCATTTTTGTCGACAGTGATTATGCTCAAAGCGAAGAGTACCAGCAGTTTTGGAAAAAGCTAAAAAGCGGCGACGTACACAGCGGTGAGTTTTGCAGAATAAACAAGCAAGGCGAAGAGGTGTGGATCCAAGCGACCTACAATCCAGTATTTGATGACAACGGTGACGTAGATTACATCATCAAGTTTGCCTCTGATATTACAGCGCAAAAACAAAGAAATGCCGATTACGAAGGACAGATTACTGCCATTAATAAGTCACAGGCCGTTATTGAGTTTGATCTAGAAGGTAATATTCTTAACGCCAACGAAAACTTCCTCGCCGCAATGGGTTACAGCCTTTCTGAAATTAAAGGGCAGCATCACAGCATGTTTGTTGACCCAAGCTATAAGTTAAGCGCTGAATATGCTGCTTTTTGGCAAAGCTTAAAAGCCGGAGAGCACAGTGAGGGTGAGTATAAACGCATTGCAAAAGGTGGCAGAGAAATATGGATCCGCGCATCGTACAACCCCATTTTCGACAGCTCGGGTAAGCCATTTAAAGTCGTTAAATTTGCCACCGATGTAACGCAAGACAAGTTAAAAAATGCGTATTTCGAAGGGCAAATTAACGCTATCAGTAAATCTCAGGCTGTGATCGAGTTTGATGTCGACGGCACTATCATTACTGCTAACGACAACTTCCTCAACACCATGGGCTACCGACTAGACGAAATCAAAGGTAAACATCACCAACTATTTGTGGATGAAGAAACCAGGCAGTCAGAGTCGTACCAGCGTTTTTGGTCTGAACTTAAAGAAGGTAATTTCTTCTCAGGAGAATTTAAGCGCGTAAGCAAAGCAGGAAAAGCCGTTTGGATCCAAGCTTCTTACAACCCTATAGAAGACATGAATGGCAACCCGTTTAGGGTGGTCAAATACGCGACTAACATTACCGAAGAGAAGTTGAAAAACGCCTACTTTGAAGGTCAGTTAAATGCCATTAGCAAGTCACAGGCCGTCATTGAGTTTGACCTTGAGGGGGTAATTTTAAACGCAAACAGCAACTTCTTAGCCGCGATGGGATATACCCTAGATGAAGTGAAAGGAAAGCATCACAGTATTTTTGTGGACCCTGCTTTCAAAAACAGCCCTGAATACGCAGCGTTCTGGGAGCAATTGCGCCAAGGTGTTTATGCTAGCGGAGAATACAAGCGTTTCAACAAGTCAGGAAAACCAGTTTACATTCAAGCCTCTTACAACCCAATCCTAGACCAAAACGGCACGCCGTTTAGAGTCGTTAAATATGCCACGGACGTGACAGGAAGAACCTTAGCGGTAGAAAGTATTAAGTCTATTATGGCAAGTCTGACAGACGGTGATTTACTGAAAACGATAGAAGAGCCATTAGAAGGTGACTTTAAGGTGCTTGGCGAATCTATTAATCACTTTATTGGTGAACTGCGCGACACCATAGTAAAAATTCACACCGCTGTGGAAACCATCGATACGGCTTCAAATGAAATCGCCACCGGCAACGCCGATTTGTCTAGTCGTACCGAGCAGCAAGCGTCTAGCTTAGAAGAAACAGCGTCAGCCATGGAAGAGTTAACGGGCACAGTGAAGCTGAACGCAGAGAATGCCGATCAAGCAAAAGGCTTGGCAAGCCAGGCATCAGAAGTAGCATCAGAGGGCGGAAAAGTCATTGAGCAAGTAGTGCATACCATGGGTGAAATTAACGACTCTGCCCAGCGTATATCTGACATCATCGGCGTTATTGATGGCATTGCTTTCCAAACTAACATACTCGCACTGAACGCAGCAGTTGAAGCTGCAAGAGCGGGCGAGCAAGGTCGCGGGTTTGCCGTTGTTGCCTCTGAGGTGAGAACGCTGGCGCAGCGCTCTGCCGAGGCGGCAAAAGACATAAAGGCGCTAATTTCTGCGTCGGTCGATAAAATTGGTGATGGCAACGTGTTGGTGAATAAGTCTGGGGAAACCATGGCCAACATCGTCACTGCAATTAAACGCGTTAACGACATTATGTCAGAAATTGCTGCGGCATCGTCTGAGCAAGCCACCGGAATACAGGAAGTGAGCAATGCGGTGGTGCAAATGGACGAAATGACTCAGCAAAATGCTGCGTTAGTTGAACAAGCAGCAGCGGCTGCAGACAGTATGAGACAGCAATCGGGTGAACTAGCCCAACGGGTGTCTGTGTTCAAAGTGGGAAGTAGTCGCAAGCCCACTCAGAATGCTGACATTCAGTCGCTAAACGGCAGCAAAGCATTACCTAAAGAGCGTGAAGTGCCCAAGCAGCGAATGAAAGCGCTGAACCCAGCGGCACCAGATGCGTCAGATTGGGAGGCGTTTTAGTGTATGACCGCTCTACAAAGCACGGATGCGCAAAGGGAATTTCCATATAGCCGAAGAGATTTTGAACGGGTTAAAAGCCTGCTGTTTAAACAAGCCGGAATTAACTTAGCTGATTCAAAAGATGCGATGGTATACAGCCGCCTTGCCAGGCGGCTACGTGCACTAGAGATACACAGCTTTAAAGAGTACTTAGCGTATGTAGGAAGCTGTAAAGATGAAATGGAACACTTCATTAATGCGCTCACCACTAACCTCACGGCATTTTTCAGAGAGCCACATCACTTTGACGCACTTGCCAATTACCTGACAAAGCGACCTCAAACCAAGCGTATTTGGTGTGCCGCAAGCAGCACTGGCGAAGAGCCTTATAGTATTGCAATGACAGTGGCGTCGGTGTTTGGCACTTTTACCCCTAATGTACAAATACTTGCCACTGATATCGACAGTAAAGTTCTGCAAAAGGCTCGGGAAGGAGTGTATGCCCAAAACAGTATCAGTCAGCTGTCTTACGATTATAAAACGCAATTTTTCTATAGGGGAAAAGGCGCACAAACCGGAAGAGTAAGAGTAGTGGATGAGCTGAGAAAAATGGTGCAGTTCGAACCACTAAATTTGATGTCGCCAAACTGGTGTGTAGATTCGCCAGTGGACGTGATTTTTTGCCGTAACGTCATGATTTATTTCGATCGACCCACGCAGCGCAAAATTTTAGCGCGAATGGTTAAAATGATGTGCAATGACGGGATGTATGTCGCAGGGCACTCTGAGAACTTCACGATGTATCCTGAACTGGTCGCTCCCATGGGGAAAACCATTTATCGGCCAGTCGTTTAAAAGGAATTTGCAGTATGAGTCAGGACGAAAACCCCATTCGATACTTTGATAACCGCCTTCAAAAAGAAGCCGTTAAACTTTTGCCGGGTCAGTATTATGCCACTGCTTCAGACAAAGCGCTGGTAACCATTCTTGGTTCTTGCGTAGCAGCGTGTATTTTCGATCAAGAAAAGAAGATTGGCGGTATGAATCACTTTATGTTGCCGGACCTCAACTTCACCACCAATCTCGACACTTGCCTAGCCACAAAGTACGGTGTACACGCCATGAACATGTTAATTGATCAGCTTGTGCACCTTGGCGCACGGCGAAATAAGTTGATGGCTAAAGCATTCGGGGGAGGAAAGGTGCTTCCTGGGTTTGTGCAGCAAGACATTGGACGAGTAAACGCTGAATTTGTCTTGGAGTATTTGGATGACGCGAACATACCGTTAATAAGTAGTGATTTAATGTCTACTTATGCTCGCAAAATTTATTACTTTCCTGCCGACGGTAATGTTTATATGAAGCGTATTCGCGAGTTTAACAATGCTACCCTCTACGAGCGCGAATCTACCCACCGGGTTCTACTTTCTGAACAAGCTAAGACGGGTGTAATTTCATTTTCGGAACAGTCACATGCCTATAAAAGTCCTCGTAGTTGATGACTCTGCGTTAATCCGCCAAATTCTTTCAGAAATAGTAACCCGTGATCCAGGTTTAACGCTTGTGGGTGCGGCGCCGGATGCTTATGTGGCGAAGCGAATGGTGCAAGAGTTCAGGCCAGACGTTATTACTCTGGACATTGAGATGCCGAAGGTAGACGGGCTACGTTTTCTAGAAGTAATGATGAAGGCGATGCCAACCCCTGTTGTGATGATATCTACGCTGACTGAAAGAGGTGCCGACGCAACACTGCGTGCGCTCGAACTAGGCGCTGTGGATTTTATGGCAAAGCCAAAGCTCAGCGTAGCGCAAGGTATGGCTGAATACGCGGCGGTTATTGTTGAAAAGATAAAAGCAGCAGCGCATTCGAGGTTAGGCCAACCAACGCAAACACGCTGCACAAAACATGCTTCTATGCGCTACACAGGAACCGAAAAGTTAATTGGTATAGGCGCATCAACTGGGGGAACCGAAGCAATAAAAGACGTTATCATGCATTTTCCCCGCAATGCACCGGCCACCATTATTTCCCAACACATGCCTCCAGGGTTCACAACCACCTACGCCAAGCGGCTCGATAGCCTTTGTGAAATAACCGTGAGAGAAGCGCACGGAGGGGAGCGTTTATTGCCTGGATTTGCATACTTGGCACCAGGTAATAAACATTTAAAAGTAGAGCGTAGCGGCGCTGACTATCGTTTAACCCTTGATGATGGCCCCAAGGTATCGGGACACAAGCCCTCTGTTGATGTGATGTTTGACTCGCTGGCTGAGCATGCTGGCGCAAACGCGGTGGGTGTGCTGCTTACAGGCATGGGACGGGATGGAGCAAAAGGGCTTAAGAGTATGCACACGAAAGGCTCTGTTACGTTTTGTCAGGATGAAAAAACCTGCGTTGTTTACGGTATGCCTAAAGTGGCTGTAGAAATGAAAGCCGCTAGTTTTATCAAGCCGTTAGAAGATATCTCAGATGCAATTCTAGATACGCTAGAAGCATTGGGCGCGGGCTCGCGCCTTTAATCTTAATGCAATGCCCACAGTGCTGAACTATTGAAGTTTTTTAGTCTAGCGCAATGCTGATGATCGGGTGTCGCAAATGTCACCAAAGTAATAAGTTAACAAAAATATTCAAAAGTATAATTGTTGAAGCTGGAAACTTGACCATAATTTGATTGTGTTTCGTACATCCGTTAACGCGGTAGTAACAATTGAGGTGGGATTGTGGTCGCTATTGCAGCAAATTATCTGGATAACTTTTTCTCTAATAAGAGCAACGCGTTCATTATTGCGTTTCTTATGATGTTGGCGAGTTGGAGTCTGGCTTTCACCTCGATAGCGCACTTGGGGCTTGCTATCAGCTCTGTTTGCGTTTTATTTTTGCTTTTCGTACTTCTCAAAGTGACAAAGGGTAATCAGGACTCTGCAGCCAATAGCACAAGCACGCCATCACAAGATTTTTCATATTCAAACACAAACTCGTTAGCCAATGACGCTATGGGTGTTGCTGTATCTGAAGCAAGCAGCATACTGACGATCACCTCATCAAACCTGGCCGACATATTCTCAACACAAAATGACGCGGTTGCCACATTAAGCGACTCGTTTATTTCGCTACAAACCCTTCTAGGCCAACAAGAAACTAGCATCAATAATCTGCTGACAGATGATGACGACAGCGACTGTGCCTATGCCGATAAAATGCGGACATTTGCTTCTGATACTGACATCACACTAACGCAATTCATCGCCTCAACAACTGAAATGACCGAGTCTACAAGGGCGTTAGAAACCCAAGTACAAACCATTCAGCAGGCCATGCCTACTGTCATTGAGGCGTTAAGTGGTATTGATGATATTTCTTCTCAGACCAATCTTTTGGCGCTAAACGCTGCCATTGAAGCAGCGCGTGCTGGTGAAGCAGGACGCGGTTTTGCTGTTGTTGCCGATGAGGTCCGTGCGCTATCTACCCGTTCTACACAGTTTAGCGACGTTATAAAAACGCAAATAGAAAACATCAAATCGCTCATCGATAAACTAACGGAAACTGCAGAAGTGGTTGCTTCTCAGGACATTTCTCACGTGGTCAATGCGAAAGACGCCATTAGCGAGCAGCTAAAAGGCATTATCAAAAAAGCCGAAGCCGACATAGAGGGCGCAAGTGAGCTTGAAGCTATTCGCCAACAACTTGCAGACTCAACTGCTGCCGCTATTCGCGGCTTACAATTTGGCGATATTAACGGTCAAAACCTAACCTACACCCGCGAGGTTATTGATTTCATTGTGTTGCAGCTTTCAGAACTAAGCCCTGAGTCTGCGACAAAAGTGAAAGACAACCTAGCTAACTACCAGATTTCGTTGACGGAAAAAGGGCAAGCAGATCACAACCCTGTTTCGTCAACGTCAATGGACGCAGGTGACGTAGAACTTTTTTAACAGCAAAAATAAATAGTTACACAACGATGTGTGATTAACCCTGACATTTTTATAGGTGATTGAGTTATGAGTAAAAGCATACTGATTGTGGACGACTCTGTGTCCATCCGCCAGATGGTAGAAATGACCCTTAAGTCAGCGAACTACAACGTTACTACTGCACAAGACGGCCAAGATGCGTTGGACAAATGCCAAGGCGCGCGTTTCGACTTCGTGCTTACCGATCAAAACATGCCTCGCATGGACGGATTAACGCTTATCAAATCGCTCAGAGGTTTAGCGAACTTCAAGTCGACGCCAATTGTCATGCTGACCACTGAAGCCGGTGATGACATGAAAGCAAAAGGCAAAGCCGCGGGAGCAACCGGATGGATGGTGAAACCTTTCGACCCCAATAAGCTACTTGATGTGATGAAGCGCGTTCTAGGTTAAGAGAGTCGGTTTGAATACGGTAAATGGGAGTCAGTCATGACCATTGATGTAAACCAATTTCACGGTGTGTTTTTTGACGAGAGTGATGAGCATCTCCAAGATATGGAGCAGTTGCTCATGACCTTGGATGTGGATGCGCCCGACCCCGAAGAGCTGAACAGTATCTTTAGAGCGGCGCACTCTATCAAAGGCGGCAGTGGGATTTTCGGGTTCGATGCACTAATGAATCTGACTCACGTAATGGAGAATTTGCTCGACAAAGCCCGAAACCAGGAAATTCAGGTTACGGCAGACATCGTCGACATATTTTTGCAAACCCTTGATGTATTGAAAGACACCTTATCGGCATATAAAGAACAAACAGATCTTCCCCAAGAACAAATTGATGCAAGTATAAAAGTCCTTGAAGATACCCTCGCAAGTGCGTCAGGACAAATGCCACAAAACGCAGAAGAAACATGTGATCAAACTGCTCAAGGTGAAGCTAATACAGACAACGAGATTGATGGATTTGGATTCTTTGATGAAGACGAGACTGGATCTCAAGAAACCAATTTAGAAAGTTCTCAAAGTCAAAATATCTCAGATGACATTGAAGGCTTCGGACTTTTCGAAGATGAAGCAGCATCAGAAGAGACGCAGGCTAAAGGTGAAGCGAATACCAAGGTCGGCATAGCTGATGAGGGCTTTGGCTTTTTCGAACCCGACACCCTTCCTGTAAAAACAGACGCTACTGAAACTTCTTCGCAACAAGTTACACCAAAACAACCTATTGTGAAGCCCGTTAAAACCAAGCCAAAAGCAGCGACGAAAGAGGCAGCATCAATTCGTGTCGATACCACAAAAATCGATGCGATGGTTAATCTGGTCGGCGAACTCGTGATTACTCAATCCATGCTTTCAAACGTGGGGCAGGAAGTTGAAGGGCAAGTCGGAGAGCGCCTACAGCTTGCTATAGACGAGTTGCAGCGCAATACCCGTGAAATTCAAGAATCAGTCATGTCTATGCGCATGTTGCCGGTAAATATGACGTTTAACCGCTTCCCTCGTGTGGTACGTGATTTGTCTTCGAAGCTAGGCAAAAAAGTGGATTTGGTGATTCAAGGTGGTAACACCGAAATAGATAAGAGCCTTATCGAAAAACTGGTCGACCCGCTTACGCATTTAGTGAGGAACAGTATCGATCACGGTATAGAAAGTCCTGAAAAACGCCTTGAAGCTGGCAAAGCCGAAAACGGCACAGTTATCTTAAGTGCAGAGCAGAAAGGTAGCAGTATCATCATTGGTATTATCGACGATGGAGCCGGTTTAAACAAAGCACGCATTGTAGAGAAAGCCACACAAAACGGCCTCACGGTTACGCCAGATATGCCCGACAGTGAAATTTGGCAGCTTATCTTTCAAGCGGGCTTTTCGACTGCTGCAGAAGTTACTGATGTGTCGGGCAGAGGTGTCGGCATGGATGTGGTTCGCAGAAACATCGAGTCTATTGGCGGGCGCATTGAAATTGAATCATCGCAGGGTGAAGGCTCTGCGTTTTATATCCACTTACCACTCACGCTCGCTATCGTAGACGGCATGTGTGTATCGGTTGGCGATCAAATTTTCGTTATCCCACTACTTAACGTTATCGAATCATTTCAACCCACATCATCTCAAGTGAAAACCCTTGGCAATGACAAAGTACTGTGGATTAGAGACCAGTACTGGCCGCTGGTGTCACTTACTCAACTTATGCAGGTAGACGACGGCATCACTGAGCCAACCAAAGGCATCGTCGTGCTACTAGAAAGCAGTAAGAAGCGCTATGGCGTGCTGGTGGATTCGCTTGTGGGTCAACAACAAGTCGTAATTAAGAGCCTTGAGCAACATTACAAAAAAGTAGCAGGGATCGCAGGTGCAACCATTATGGGGGATGGCAAGGTAGCCATGATTTTGGATGCAGACTCGGTGGCTACTAACTGTACAAATGTTCCAAATGAAGAGGTTTCACTATGAGCGAAGCAGCCTTACAACAAGCCGTTAGCGCATCGAAAGAGAACGAATTCTTAAGTTTTGTCTTGGGCGAGGAGCACTATGCCCTTGATATCACAACCGTGAAGGAAATTCGTGGTTACGAACAGGTTACCAAAATTGCCAATGCGCCAAACTTCATTAAAGGCGTGATAAACCTTCGTGGCGACATTGTACCTATCGTCGACTTACGCATTAAGTTCAACGTAGGTGAAGCCACTTATAACGATTTTACTATCGTCATTATGCTTAACGTTCACGAGCGGATCGTTGGCATTGTGGTAGACGGCGTATCTGACGTCATTCGCCTTTCCGAAGAAGACATGCTGCCGCCACCAGAGTTCGGTGTGGCGTTCGATAGCAAGTACCTTCACGGACTGGCCGATGTCGATGAGCACATGGTTATTTTAGTCAATATTGAAAGCTTAATTACAAGTAACGAATTGGGTTTAGTTGAAACAAAAGCACAAGTGGTTGAGGGCTGAGAAAATGGGAATTATGACGTGGTTAGAAGACTTCACAAAAGCAACGGACGTTAACCAAGCATTGAGAAATAAACAGGCACTTGATGCTACAACCTGTTGCATCATGATGGCCGATGCAGACAGAAATATTATCTATGCTAATCAGTCTGTAAAGTCGCTGCTCAAAGAAAATGAGAAGAAACTTCAGGCTGTACTCCCCAGTTTTTCTGCTGACAACTTGGAAGGTCAAAACATCGACCAGTTTCATCGCAATCCTTCGCATCAGCGCAATATCCTTGCTGAATTGAAATCGACAATGACCTCTACGATTAGCATTGGCGACTTGAACTTCAAACTCACCCTTACGCCGTTTTTTGACCAAGAGAATAACAATATAGGCACCATGGTTGAATGGGTTGATCAGTCAGAATTACTCATTAAAAGCACAATGCTTAATGTGTTGAATAATGCCCAGGCTGTTATCGAATTTAACGCCGATGGTGTTATCCAAAACGCGAACGACAATTTTCTTAATGCGCTTGGCTACAGCCTCAATGAAATTGTTGGCAACCATCACAAAATGTTTTGTGACGCACAATACATTCGCTCAGAAGAGTACGCCCAATTTTGGCGCGACCTCAAAGAGGGCAAGTCACAAAACGGCGAGTTTTGTCGATTCGACAAAATGGGGAAAGAGATTTGGATCCAAGCCACCTACAACCCGGTTTTCGATGGCGAAGGTAAAGTTATTCGCGTTGTGAAATTCGCCACCGACATCACTGCATCTAAGTTACGCAATGCCTATTTCGAAGGACAAATAGACGCAATAAACAAAGCGCAGGCCGTTATTGAATTTGACCTTGAGGGCAAAATTTTAAACGCCAACGAGAATTTCACAAACACGGTTGGCTACAGCCTAGATGAAATTAAAGGCAAGCATCACAGTATGTTTGTGGAAGATGAGTATAAGCGCAGTGTTGAGTACAGTCAGTTTTGGGAACAGTTGCGCCAAGGCGTGCAGTTCACTGATGAATTTAAGCGCGTGGGCAAAGGTGGGAAAGAAGTTTGGATCCAAGCGTCTTATAACCCTATTTTGGATCAAAACGGTAGACCTCACCGTGTGGTGAAATATGCCATTGATATTACTGGTAGAAAACAGGCCATTAGCGATATCAAAACCGCCATGAATGAATTGGTTCAGGGTAATTTAGATTGCCGCATTGAGCATGAGTTCGAGGGTGAATTTAAAGAGCTTGGCACGTCAATCAACCGCTTTATCGACGATATGCGTCGCATTATCGGTTCTATCAGTGATGTGATGACCCGCTTATCTGGCGGTGATTTAACGGCAGAGCTTGATGAACAGTTCGAGGGTGAATTCCAAGTACTAGGCGATGCTATCAATCAATTCGTTAGTGAAATGTCTGGCACTATCGGTTCAATTTACCAAGCAGTAGAGACAATCAATACGGCCTCGTCTGAAATTGCCACGGGGAATTCAGACCTATCAAGTCGTACCGAACAGCAGGCGTCTAGTCTTGAAGAAACGGCGTCGAGCATGGAAGAGCTTACCGGTACCGTCAAGCTCAACGCTGAAAATGCGGAACAAGCCAATAGCTTAGCGTCTCAGAGCTGTGAAATCGCGTCGCGGGGCGGTGAGCTAATCCGTCAGGTTGTGGACACCATGTCGTCTATCAACGAGTCTGCGCAGGAAATTTCAGACATCATCGGCGTAATCGACGGCATCGCATTCCAAACTAATATTCTGGCATTAAACGCTGCCGTAGAAGCTGCACGAGCAGGTGAGCAGGGCCGTGGCTTTGCGGTAGTTGCGTCAGAGGTACGAAGCCTGGCTCAGCGTTCTGCCGAAGCAGCAAAAGAAATCAAAGAGCTTATATCAGACTCGGTAAGCAAGATTGATGGCGGTAACAAACTCGTCAATCAGTCAGGCGACACCATGGAAGAAGTGGTGACTTCCATTAAGCGAGTTAACGACATTATGTCGGAAATTGCAGCGGCAAGTTCTGAGCAAGCTTCTGGAATTGAAGAGGTAAGTAAAGCCGTTGTGCAAATGGATGAAATGACGCAACAAAATGCAGCGCTGGTGGAAGAGGCTGCGGCTGCCGCAGAAAGTTTGCAGCAGCAAGCGGGAAGTTTATCTGAACGCGTATCAGCATTTAACATTGGTGATAAAGCGATGGTCAGTGAAGAAAAAACAATAAAGGTTGCATCAGTAAACAAGAATAAACACGTTGCACCGGTTACAGCAATTAAAACGCAAAAGAAACTGGCTCCAAAAGTACCAAGCAGTGACGATTGGGAGTCGTTCTAAAAAAGCGAAGGCGAATTCTTGAAAAGGAATTCGCCTTTTTTATTACACGGCATTTAGTTTGACGCTTTTAGAACAGAGCGTCGCAAATCAGGTGGATGGAATAATGGGCGTATTTAATATATTTCATAATGAAGAGTTAGTAGCGGCACAAAGTCTTTCACGGTTTCAAGAGCAAGCGCTAAGCGAAAGTACCGCATGTTTGATGTTGGTCGATGCCGAGGGAACGATCACCTTCGCCAACAAAGCATTTTATGCTTTAGCCAACGAGCACCAAACGCAGTTCGAGCGTGTTTTACCAGGTATTAATTTTCAAGGCCTGACGGGCTCTACTATGGCAGCGTTTTTCGCCAACAATAGCGACCTGAATTTGCGTTACAAAAGCTGTGATAGCAGCGATACCTTTTTACTGCCTGTGGGCGACTTACTCTTTACCCTTAAGTTATCTACCATTAAAAGTGTTGAAGGCGACAAGCTCGGCACTATGGTGGAATGGCTTAATGATCAGGAGCTGCAATATAAAACAGGTTTACTGGCAGGGTTAGATCGTTGCCAAGCCATTATTTCCTTTACGCCGGAGGGAATAGTAGAAGACGCCAATGAAAACTTTTTGAAGGTTACAGGCTATTCGAAAGAAGACATTGTTGGTAAGCATCATCGCCTTTTTGTATTGCCAGACTACGGCGTGTCTGAAGAATATAAATCATTCTGGGAATCGCTGCGAAACGGTGAGCACAGCAGCGGTGAATATTGCCGCGTAGCGAAAAACGGCGACAAAGTATGGATTCAAGCCTCTTACAACCCTATCTATGACAAGCTCGGAAATATTGTTCGGGTAGTAAAATTTGCTACCGATGTAACGGAGCAAAAACGCAAAAATGCAGACTACGAAGGCCAAATAAATGCCATTGACAAGTCCCTTGCTGTGATTGAGTTCGACCTTGAAGGCGTTATTCAAAACGCCAACGCAAACTTCTGCGCAACAACGGGATATGAGCTGAACGAAATCAAAGGTCAGCATCATAGTATGTTTGTTGAACCCAACTATAAAATGAGCCCTGAGTATGCAGCGTTCTGGCGTGACTTAAAGAAAGGTGAGTTTAAGTCAGGCGAATTCAAACGGGTAAAAAAAGATGGCAGTGAGCTTTGGATCCAAGCGTCTTATAACCCTATTTTTGACGAGTTCGGCCAGCCAATAAAAGTGGTGAAATATGCCTCTGATGTGACTGAACAGAAGCTACAAAACGCGTTTAACACAGGGCAAATAGACGCAATAAGTAAATCACAAGCGGTGATCGAGTTTGATACAAAGGGCAATATTCTCGTCGCCAACGATAACTTTCTGGCAACGGTTGGCTATTCCCTAGATGAAATTGAGGGCAAACACCACCGCATTTTTGTCACTAAACAAGAGCGAGAATCTGAACAGTACCAATCGTTTTGGAAAAAACTGGCAGAAGGCCAATTTTACTCGGGTGAATTTCACAGAATTGCGAAAGACGGCTCAGATATTTGGATTCAAGCGACCTACAATCCTATTTTAGACATGAGTGGGAATGTGGTTAAAGTGGTGAAGTACGCCAGTAATATCACCGAACAGAAAGTGAAAAATGCCTACTTTGAAGGGCAGTTAGCTGCAATAGGAAAGTCTCAGGCCGTCATAGAGTTCAATATGGATGGCATTATTCAGCACGCCAATGAAAACTTTCTAACTACGGTGGGCTACACCTTAGATGAAATCAAAGGTAAGCATCACAGCATGTTCGTCGACCCTGCTCACCGAGCAAGCCCAGAATACGCGGCGTTTTGGGATGCGCTACGCAGCGGCACTTTTTCTTCAGGTGAATATCGTCGATTGGGTAAAAACGGCAAAGAGATATTTATTCAAGCCACGTATAACCCTATTTTAGACCACAACGGTAAGCCTTTCCGTGTAGTTAAGTTTGCTACCGATATTACGGGTAGAACCCAAGCTGTTGATGAAATTAAACACGTAATGACCAAGCTGACTGAGGGCGACTTAACGGTCAACATTGAACATGCTTTAGACGGTGACTTTGCTGTGTTGGGCGAGGCCATTAATCAGTTCATCAACGAAATGCGAGGCACCATCACAAGTATTAACGAAGCAGTAGAAACCATTAATGTGGCGTCGGGTGAGATTGCAACGGGCAATGCTGACTTATCAAGCCGCACCGAGCAACAGGCATCCAGCCTGGAAGAAACTGCATCGAGTATGGAAGAGCTAACGGGAACCGTAAAACTCAACGCAGAAAATGCAGAGCAAGCGAATGGCTTAGCGGCACAGGCGAGTAAAATTGCTTCAGAAGGGGGGCAGGTTATAGGTGAAGTGGTGAAAACCATGACCCAAATCAACGACTCGGCACAAGAGATCTCTGACATTATTGGCGTTATAGACGGCATCGCTTTTCAAACTAATATTCTTGCTTTAAACGCAGCCGTTGAAGCTGCTCGCGCGGGCGAACAGGGGCGAGGCTTTGCGGTAGTTGCTTCAGAAGTAAGAAACTTAGCTCAGCGCTCAGCCGAAGCTGCTAAAGACATCAAAGAACTGATTTCCGACTCTGTTACTAAAATAGCCAGCGGTAACGAGCTGGTTGTGAAATCGGGTGACACCATGGCTGAGGTAGTAACTTCCATTAAGCGCGTAAACGACATTATGTCTGAAATTGCCGCTGCGTCTGCCGAGCAAGCGGCGGGCATTGAAGAGGTGAGCAAAGCGGTCATTCAAATGGATGAAATGACCCAACAAAATGCAGCACTGGTAGAAGAGGCTGCCGCCGCCGCGGACAGTTTGAAGCAGCAGTCGTTGCAACTTAATGAACGGGTATCGGTATTTGAAGTTGGAAAGGGCTTGTCAATGGAGCAAAAGCACATCGCTGCGCTCTCTCACACCGACTTCAAGCAGCCACGCGTAGCCTCAGTGATTAACAACGCGCCTCAAGCACAAGCATTGAAACCCGCACTGCCTGATGAAGCCGAGTGGGAGTCGTTCTAATGACAACGGTTCTTTCATCGCGTGATAGCACTCGGGAGTTCGCCTTTGAAAAGGCGGACTTCCACAAAGTGCAAAACATGCTTTTCAAAAAAGCAGGTATAAAGTTGTCAGACGCTAAAGAAGCGATGGTATACAGCAGATTGGCTCGGCGTATCAGAGCCCTTCAGCTCACAAGCTTTAACGATTATCTAGGCGTAGTTGATAAGTCTGAACCTGAGCTAGAGCAGTTCATCAATGCATTGACGACCAATCTTACGTCGTTTTTTCGCGAGCCACACCACTTCACTGCACTGGCTGAGCACTTAAAACAACATCCAGAAGTAACCACTATCTGGTGTGCTGCCAGCTCCACCGGAGAAGAGCCTTACTCTATTGCCATGGTCGTCGCAGAGGCGTTTGGAAGCTTCAAAACGCCTGTGAAAATCATTGCATCAGACATAGACAGTAAGGTACTGCAAAAAGCCAAAGCGGGTATTTATCCTTTAGCATCGATCGCGAAAATACCCGTCCAAAGACAAAAACAATTCTTCCATAAAGGTAAAGGTGCAAACGAGGGAAAAGTGAAAGTAGTGGATGAGTTAAGACATATGGTGCAGTTCAAAAAACTCAATCTTACCGATGCAAAGTGGGATGTAAAAGGTCCGCTCGATATCATTTTTTGTCGAAACGTAATGATTTACTTCGACAAGCCCACGCAATTAAACGTGTTACAAAGAATGGTGGGTATGTTAAAGCCTGCAGGACTTTATATGGCAGGGCATTCTGAAAACTTCAATATGTGTACTAATCTTGTGAGACCGGTAGGTAAAACTATATATCGCCCGGTTCATTAGGAGCACGTGTGGAATCTTGTAATTTCGAAGTACCTATTAGCTATTACGACAAACGTTTTTCTATCGACGCAGTAAAGCTATTACCTGGACAATACTTCGTAACAACACAAGATAAAATGTTGGTAACGGTATTGGGCTCGTGTGTGGCGGCATGTTTATACGACCCTGAAACGGGCATTGGCGGCATGAATCACTTTATGTTGCCTACAGTAAATAAAACTGCCAGTGAGTTCGAAAAAACACAAGGTATGGCTGCCAAATACGGCGTGCATGCCATGGAAATTCTTATCAACGACTTAGTGAAAGCCGGTGCCAATAAAGCCCGAATAAAAGCAAAAGTGTTTGGTGGTGGAAAAGTGGTGCCGTCCTTCGTGCAGCACGATGTTGGGAAGTTCAACGCAGAATTCGTAACAGACTTTTTAAGCACGGAAGGCATACCGATGTTGGCCAGTGACTTATGTGATGTTTACGCGCGCAAGGTTTACTTTTTTCCAAGCAACGGCAATGTCTTTATGAAACGAATTCACGAGCTTAATAACGCCACTATTATTGAAAGAGAAAGTCAGCATCGGTGGGAACTGTCAAGACGTGCACCTACCGGTAGCGTAGATATCTTCGAGGACTAACAATGACGATAAAAGTTTTGGTGGTAGATGACTCGGCACTGATCCGGCAAATTCTAAGTGAAATTATAAAAAGTGAGCCAGACATGGCATTAGTGGGTGCTGCTCCCGATGCTTTCGTGGCAAAAAAGCTGGTTCTAGAAAAGTCGCCAGATGTTATTACACTTGATATAGAAATGCCTAAAGTGGACGGATTACGCTTTCTAGAAGTGCTGATGAATGCGAGGCCAACGCCCGTAGTCATGATTTCTACGCTAACTGAAAAAGGCGCTGATGCCACGCTGAGGTCCTTGGAGTTAGGAGCTATCGACTTTGTTGCAAAGCCCAAAATAGGTGTGGCGCAAGGCATGGCAGACTATCACCAGTTGATTGTTGAGAAAATACGTACAGCTGCGCGCTCTAAAGTGAAAAAATCAGCGCCTTCGAAAGTGTCTACCGTGAGCAAAGTCAATTATTCGGGTACTGAGAAAATCATTGCAATTGGTGCCTCGACCGGTGGGACAGAAGCCATAAAAGAGGTGTTACGCACCTTTCCGGCGAACGCTCCTGCCACCGTGATCACACAACACATGCCAGCAGGGTTTACTTCGACTTACGCTAAACGACTAGATGCCGTGTGCCAAATGCAGGTCAAAGAAGCGAAAGGCGGAGAACGTTTACTACCAGGCCAAGCCTACCTTGCACCTGGCGATAAACACATGGAAATTGAAAGAAGCGGGGCTGATTACCGGATTAGATTGACCGATGGCGCGCGCGTATCGGGTCACAAGCCCTCGGTGGATGTGTTATTTAATTCTATCTGTAAAAGTGCTGGTAGCAATGCGTTAGGCGTTTTACTTACGGGCATGGGTAGCGACGGCGCAAGCGGCCTTCACGAAATGTTTAACGCGGGCTGCGAAACATTTTGTCAGGACGAAGCTAGTTGTATAGTTTTTGGTATGCCCAAAGTAGCCATAGAAAAGGGCGCCGCTAAGCGCGTAATAAGCCTAGATGATATGGGCAGAAGTGTTATGCAAACCGTAGAAAAGCTCTCGGCAGGTAGTCGCTTGTAAGTATAGTGAGTAAATACTTACAGAATGCAATTTCTGTCCTAAAACCTGTAAAAGGATTGTTATAACTTTTCTTGTTCCAGAAAAGCTAAGGTGTTTTAATAGCAACGCTTAATAGTGAGTAATGCTGCTGCAGAATGCTGTTGCTGTAGCCGATACTATGGATAGGCTCACTATTTAGTGCGTAAAAATATAAAAATCGATACGTAAGTGGAATGGTAAGGTAAATCATTGTCGACATAATAATATAAAAGACAATGGCTTATGTGCGTTAGCAAGAACAAGGTAGGCAAAGTTTTATTACTGCGTATGTTTTGTAGTACCTAACTAGAATAAAAGGCCTGCTATATTCCTTACAGATTTGAGAGCAAATATATGCTCATTCTTACGGTATGACACTAACCCGGGATTATAACGAGTAGTTGGGGACTCTTATGAAACAGCAAACGCTTATAGCAGTATCAGCTTTAATGTTTTCTTCTTCTGTTTTGGCTAATGGCGGCTTTGAACCGAATAAGAAAGCATGCGTGAACGTCGGAAAAGAAATCACTCGCGTAAGCACTGAAATGGACGCAGCTAAGTCAGGTATTCAGAAGTCATGGCTTAAGCGTCAATTAAGCGCACTAGAAACGAAACGCAATTCTTGCAGCACACAAGGTTTTAAGCCAAACCAGCCCGAGCTAGCAAAAGTTTAATTGTTTCGTATTTCGATTTGAAAAAAGTCTTACTTCGGTAAGACTTTTTTGTTTGCGCCTATTTATTTTGCAACTACGCTAGATTTGTAGCGGTCAGGCACAGCGAGGTCGTTGT
Source organism: Alteromonas sp. G4i13 (assembly GCF_054960505.1). Lineage (NCBI taxonomy): Bacteria > Pseudomonadati > Pseudomonadota > Gammaproteobacteria > Alteromonadales > Alteromonadaceae > Alteromonas > Alteromonas sp. G4i13. The sequence continues at coordinate 23,849 of NZ_JBHNYX010000054.1, forward strand.
GCCCTCACACAGAACCCGTTACAAACTTATCATTTCGATAAGCGCAGTAAGCGAAGCAATGCTGTGATCGGGAGCAAGCCCTAACGGGTACACCATTTTTCCCGAGCGCTCTACGAATACGGTTTGCATACCTGTCGCCTTAGCACCACTTACATCCCAACCATGAGCCGCCACCATCATGGCATCTTCGTTCTTTACGTTAGCCTGCTGACAGGCCCAGTGATAAACCGCAGCATGTGGTTTGTAGGTACGTACACTTTCCACACTTAATACATGGGAAAAATAGGGCTTAATATTGGCAAACTCAAGCTGTGCGTCTAGTCCGGCTTTAGACGAGTTTGAAAGCGCGACCAAGGTTACACCAGCACTTTGAAGCGCCTTTAATGTAGGAACAACATCGTCGTGCGCTGGCAATCGGGTAATATGCTGTTTGATGGTATCTTTTGCGGTAGCCTCATCAACAGAGATATCCTTACTGTGAGCTACCATGGTAAGCGCTGCGGCTCCAATATCAATGAAATCGTGAAACTGTCCAGACGCAACATCCACTAAACTGTGATGCAATAGGTTAGCAAACCATAAGTCTACCAGTGTCTCATCGCCGTTTAGCACCGACGCTAAGCCTGTTTTTATGGCCTGCATGTCTAGTAGTGTTTCATTAATATCGAAGAAAATAACCTTTGGCGTCACGATTCACCTTCCTATAGTTGATGATAGTAAACGGTACGTTTCGTTTTTAGCTTGTTCGTTGCTTATACCACTGTAAAACAGAATTGGTTTTGCTAAAGCACATTACGACCAATGTCGATGAATTAACGCTGACAGGATGTAAGAAGAATCTAACAAGAAAGGGGGGCAAGAAAAGGCTGCAATAGCGTCATAAACCCTGAACGAAATATATTGAGAGAAACGAACAACAAAAAGCCGGCACTAAGGC
>NZ_JBHNYX010000055.1:0-24642 GCF_054960505.1 Alteromonas sp. G4i13
AAAGGGCGCGGAAGCGCCCTTTTAGTTTTTATGTCTGTTGAGAATTAGTTGTTAAGCTAATTCGCGATAGTAGTTATATCGCATCTATTTACCCAAGCTGGCGTTTAGATCGTGACGTAAATCGAAACGGTCTAGCGTCATCACTTTGGTCCAAGCGTCGACGAAGTCTTTAACAAAACGGCTTTTCGCGTTGTCGTAGGCATAAACTTCGGCCACTGCACGCAGCTCACTGTTTGATCCAAAGACCAGGTCTACAGGCGTACCTGTATACATAACTTCACCAGTAGTTCTGTTTACACCTTCATATACCGACGGGTTATCTGTTTTTCTCCACTTAACGCCCATATCAAGAAGCGTTACGAAGAAATCGTTGTTAAGCGTGCCTACTTTGTCAGTAAATACACCGTGGCTAGTGCCACCTGTGTTTGCTCCCAATGAACGCAAACCACCAAGCAAAACAGTCATTTCTGGTACTGTTAGATTAAGCTGATCGGCTTTGTCTACCAGCATGTCGGTTGGCGAACGATAGCTAGCTTCTGCGTTGTAATAGTTTCTAAACGCATCGGCTGTTGGCTCTAACAATGAAAACGAATTAACGTCTGTTTGCTCTTGCGTAGCATCAGTTCGACCCGGAACCACTGGAACAGTAACCTTGACGCCAGCATCTGCCGCTGCTTTTTCAATTGCTGCGGCACCGCCAATCACAATGAGGTCAGCAAGAGACACTTTCTTCTTAGAAAACATGCGTGAATTGTAGTCTTCTTGCATCTCTTTAAGCTTAGAAACAACGGCTTGAACGGTTTCAGGCTCGTTGGCTTCCCAATTCATTTGCGGTTCAAGGGCAATACGAGCACCGTTCGCTCCACCGCGTAAATCAGATGCTCGGAAGCTAGATGCTGCCGCCCATGCTGTTTTCACAAGTTGCTGAACGGTTAAGCCACTGTCTAAGATGTCAGCTTTAAGTTTCTTAACGTCTTTATCAGAGATCGCTTTATAGTCAGCTTTAGGCACTGGATCTTGCCAGATGAAGTTCTCTTCTGGGATATCGTTACCCAAGTAACGTGCCTTAGGACCCATATCACGGTGAGTTAGCTTGAACCACGCTTTAGCAAATGCCGTTTGATACTCTTTGGGATCCGCTAAGAAGCGCTCGGCAATTTTTCGATACTCTGGATCATACTTAAGCGCCAAGTCAGCTGTAGTCATCACAGGAGGATTTTTCTTACCTTCTACGTGCGCATCTGGTACTGATTTATGAAGCGATTCATCGGTAGGGATCCACTGGATAGCGCCGGCAGGACTGCGAGTTTGTTTCCACTCAAAGCCCAATAAGTTTTGGAGATATAGGCTCGTCCATTTAGTAGGTAGCTGTGTCCAAGCACCTTCCAAACCGCTCGTTACCGTGTCTTCTGCATTGCCTTTACCGCAATTGTTCTTCCAACCTAGTCCCTGCTCTTCTAAGCCTGCACCGCCTGGCTCAGCTTCTAAACAATCAGCAGGCTTGTGTGCGCCGTGCATTTTTCCAAATGTATGACCACCCGCTATTAGCGCAACGGTCTCTTCATCATTCATCGCCATACGGCCAAATGCAGTGCGAATATTTTTCGCAGATCCCATCGGATCAGGCACACCTTTAGGGCCCTCAGGGTTAACATAGATCAAGCCCATGTGCGTTGCCCCCAACGGGCGCTGAAGCTTACCGTCGCGCTCTTCACGATCGCTCGCAAGCATTTCCACTTCAGGGCCCCAATAAACCATGTCAGGTTCCCAGTCGTCGGTACGACCACCCGCAAATCCATAGGTGTCAAAGCCCATGTTTTCCATGCCTACGGTACCCGCAAGGATCATTAAGTCGCCCCAAGATAAACTTTCACCGTACTTTTGCTTAATAGGCCAAAGCAAGCGACGCGCTTTATCAAGGTTTCCGTTGTCTGGCCAGCTGTTCAGCGGATCAAAACGCATTTGACCACCGTCACCACCGCCACGACCATCTAGCGTACGATAGGTACCTGCACTGTGCCATGAAAGTCGAATGAAGAAAGGACCATAATTTCCGAAGTCGGCCGGCCACCAATCTTGAGAAGTAGTGAGTAGCTCATTAACATCTTTTTTTACTTGGTCGAGATCTAGCTTAGCGAATGCCTTTGCATAACTGAAATCATCACCTAGTGGGTTTGAGCGATTATCGTGATCTCTTAACGGAGAGAGATCGAGCTGATCAGGCCACCAAAATTGATTATTTTTCGCTTGAAAAGCTTTAGCAGTGCCCGTGCCTTTAGCACCCGCAGGCTTACTAATTTGATCGTTGGCAATAGCCCCTGTTGCACCAAGCGATAGGGCAACAAGTACTGATACTGTGGTTTTTTTAAACCTGTTTATAGTCATGGTCTTTTCCCGTCTGAGTTTGTTGTAGTTACCAAAGCGTGAGTGCGAATCACACCACTAATTTGTTAACATTTTGTTTACCTCATAAGCAGTTAAAAGATAGACAGGCTTAGAGAATATTTACAGTTGATAAAATGAATTCAACTGATTAGAAAATCCAATCAATGAAAAGTTTATTAATTTCAATATCTTAAAAGCCCAGTTCACTTTATGACGTAATCGACTGTCGCTCAGTAGAACTATGTAATGCGGAAAATGAGCTAGATCTGTGAATCTCTTTCAGAGATTGGGAAATTTTTTCGCTTCTTGAAGAGTGAAACTTTTCCATACTTTCTATAAGCGGCTAAATAACCAACTAAAAAGTGTCGGTTTATGTAAAGTTTTCATCTAATTGAAATACATTCTGCAATTTCTACCATGGCACAGCAATTGATACAGAAATGATGCAATTAAAGACGCATTAACTTCAGATAAGAAGTCGATGGAATGTTAAAGAAGTAATGAGGATGAACTTATGAAAAACACACTTAAGACACTTACCGGACTTGCAGCTGTTGCCTCTATCAGTGCTATGGCTTCATTCGGTGCGCATGCTCAATCAAATCAAATTGAAGCAAAAGACAGTGGTTTTTATGTAGGTGGTAATTACGGTTACCTACGCGTTGAAGGTGAAGATGACTTTGACGATGACAAAGATGTTTGGCAAGGCCTTGTTGGATATAAATTCAATGAGTGGATTGCAATTGAAGGTGGTTACATTGATTTTGGTGATTACGGTAACGACCTTGCAGGTGCTGAAACAGACGGCTACACAGCGGCGATCAAGGGTATTCTTCCATTAACAGAGCGTTTTTCTCTCTACGCGAAAGCAGGTCAACTTTGGTCAGAAACCGAGTATAACTTTGCTGGCGTTTCACGTGATAACGATGACGAAAGCTTGTTTGTAGGCGCAGGTCTAAGCTACGCGATTACTAGTAACTTTTTAGTAAACGCCGAGTACACTGTTTATGATACAGAGCTTGATGCAGACGAAGCGTTTGATGACATTGACGACACCGATTTTGAAACCGATCTTAAGCAAGCCAGTATTGGTGTTGAGTATCGTTTCTAAGACATTGGTTGCCTCACGTTTAGCAACGTGACTTAATGAGAATGCTAAAGCCTTGGCAACACAGCCAAGGCTTTTTACTTTTTGCTACCCATCTATTTTCTGGATGAGCTGCGCCAGTTCCTCAATTTTTGACACTGTCGTTTTAACTAAGTTGTCAATTTCATTGGATGAGGACTGGGAGTTACCTGCTAACGTTCGTACTTCATCAGCCACAACCGCAAACCCTCTTCCCATTTCACCTGCTCGTGCCGCTTCTATCGCTGCATTTAGCGCTAGCAAATTAGTTTGCTCAGAAATAGAATTAATTGTGCCCACTATATTACTTATAGTCTGGCTGGTAACCAGTAGCTCTTTCATAGAATCTTGAGTATCGTTCACCGCTTGTTTTCTAGAGGTGATATTAACGGCAAAAAAGACATAACGTGTTACTTGCCCGTTGAAGTTCTTAAGTGCGCTGATTCTCGCGTCAAAGGCAAGATAACGCCCAGCCACTTGAAACTCAGTAATTTTTGAAACAAAACCAGCGCTCTCTAGAGTAGACTTGTCCTCTGCAGAAAGACTATTCATTACCTCATTTGCAAATGATTCAGAGCTCATTACCCCGTTCAATGTGTCGCGTAGTAGTTTGTTTGCCTCAACGACTTCACCATTAGGCTTCATTTCAAGAAGAACAAGTGCACTGCCTATAGCTTTTAATTTGTTAGTAAAATCTAAAGCCATTTGCTTAACACGAGTAATATCAGCCTGAACCGCGATAAAGTTAACGAGTTTTTCTTCTTTGAAAACGGGGTTTATTGATAGTGAAGTCCAGTAAGGTGTACCGTCCTTTCTATAGTTAAGAATTTCATCATAAAATGCTTCGCGGTTTTTAATTTTTTGTCGTATCACATCCACAGTACGTTGATCGGTTTCCTCACCTTGTAAAAATGATCCAGGTTTCTTGCCTTTTACTTCGTCCAGCTCCCACCCCGTCAACCGGTAAAACCCGTTATTAACGTACTCTATGAGACCATCTGCATCAGATATAATGACGGCATTGTCTGTTTCGTTGGCAACCAGCGAAAGCATACGTTGTAACTCTCGCTGCTCTACTTCTTCTGTTACATCTTTAATAAATGCTGTGTAGAGGGTTCGGTCAGCCAGCCTTACTTTAGACAAAGACAGCCTGCCCCACAGGCTTTTACCGTCTTTCCGCTCCACTTTAACTTCGCGGCTGGTTCCGACAATTTTGTCTTGGCCTGTTTCTCTATTTGCGTTGACATAGTTATCGTGGTTCGCTTGAATCGCCTGAGGCACTAACATCTTCACATTTTGGCCAATTACTTCATCTATTGTGTATCCCCATAGCTTCTCAGCGGATGCGTTGAACAAGGTTACGTTGTTGTTTTCATCGATACACACCACAGCATCTAACGCTTGCTCTAATGTTTGCTCCACTATTTCGCGAGACTCTCGCTCTTCTGTAACGTCTCGAACGAAAGCGGTGTAGTGCTTCTTTCCTGCAACAATAACCTGAGATAAAGCAAGCTGAACCCAAATTCGCTCCCCACTTTTTGTTTCTAATTCGACTTCTCGCGAGCTGCCAACGATTTTATTAACATTTGTTTGTCGATGAGAATTAACGTAATTGTCGTGATTTGCTTTGTGTTCGTGGGGAACCAATAGTTTGATATTTTTGCCTAGTACCTCGTTTGGCGTATAGCCCCATAACTTTTGAGCGGCATCGTTGTAAAACGTAATGTTGTTTTTTTCATCTATGGTAACTACAGCCAAGATTGATTGAGCAAGCGCCTGTTTCGCCGCATTTTCCTTTGAAAAAAACTTCATTTATCTAGACCTTCTCATTAAATTTTTTAAGTTATATAGAAGATCTTTCCCTGTTTTTCCAACTGTGAATATTAAACTCGTTTCACAGTGAAAATATTACACATTGCGAACTGATACATCTTACACACGAGCTCAAAAACTCTAATTATCTATAAAAATCATTTACTTACATTTTTCGCTCTTACGTTTTATAGAGGTACAAATTCTGCAACAGAATACAAATAGTGAAAAATGAATAAATAGGAAACGTCACATGCAATCAGGAAAGAGTGTATTTCAACCCGGTCAAAACTGTTGGGTAGAGAGCAAGGCTCGCTTTTCTACACCTTTGATAGATTGCGGAAACTATTATAAAGCCTTGCACAGCTCTATCGTTAAAGCTAAGCACAGTATCTTCATTGTTGGATGGGATATAGATAGCCGCATTCGTTTGCTGCGAGGCGACGACGAAGCGAACAGTGAAGCGCCGAGCGTAATAAGTGATTTACTTAAGTGGAAAGCTGAGCAAAATCCTGACATTAAAATTTACCTGCTACGTTGGGACTCATCACTAGCCTTTTTCGCGCAGCGCGAAATGTGGGCAAAGGAAGTGTGGGAAGAAAAAACTCCAGACAATGTGCAAACCGAGCTCGATGACACGATTCCGATGGGCGGAAGTCAGCACCAAAAAATTGTGGTTATCGATGATGAACTTGTATTCTCAGGTGGAATGGATGTATCTACCAACCGCTGGGATACCCGTGACCACCCCGTAGTTTCAGAAGAGCGTGATGGACCTGATGGGGAGTATGGTCCTCTTCATGATGTGCAAATGGTATCAAGTGGACCTGTAGTAGCCGACTTTTCAAAATTAGTTCGATGGAGGTGGCAGCGTGTTGCTGACTCTTCACCTATTGATATCCGCGAGGACGCGCGCATTGATGAAAATGCCCCGTTGCCTGATGCTTGGCCACAAGATTATCCTCCCCTTTTTGAAGACGTAGAGTGTGCACTTGCCAGAACAATTCCATTTATGGATGAGGTCGAGCCTGCTCAAGAGGTACGTCATATGCTGCTTGATCTTATCGGTGAAGCAGAGTCTGTAATCTACATTGAGAATCAATTTACAACGCGTCAGGAGATCGCTGAAGCGCTGAATAAGCAGCTCAAACTGAAACCTAATCTTTCGGTCATTATCGTAAGTTCCTACGAGCCAAAAGGTAAGTTTGAGTGCGAAGCATTTTGGGCAAGCCGCATAGAATTCAAGGAAATTTTAGAAAAAGGGATTGACCCTAAGCGAGTAAAACTGACTTATTCTTCAATTGAAGACATGCAAGGCCGCAAGGCATACAAGCGCATCCACTCCAAAGTGATGACCATTGATAACAAATACCTTGTTATCGGGTCATCAAACTTGAGTAATCGCTCAATGACGCTAGACACCGAAATCGACACGGTGTTGTTTGGTAACACCAAAGACAATCAGGCGTGTATTGAGCAAGTGAGAAACGACTTACTCGCAGAGCACACGGGGCGTGATATTGATGCAATGCCAGCGTTATTCAGCAATGAATATCCGGTTGAAGCATTAATGCAGGATCAGATAGCACACGGCTACGTACTTACCGAAGTTCGCGATGAGGTGTTTACCGAACAATCCGTTAAGAATGTGTTCAGAGCGTTATCTGACCCTGAAGAACCCCTTATTTCGGTGCCAACCTTTGATGGAGCAGCTATGCCTGCACGTAACCCAAGACGTCGCAGTATTATGATTTTGATTGGTCTTGCCATCATTGCTGTTCTTGGCGGGCTTATGTTTTGGGCTAGCCAGTCCATACCATGGTTAAGTTCCGACAGCATTAACGCCTTTCTAGAGAAAAGTCGTGGAACCTACTTTGCTCTGCCTACCGTATTGCTGGTTTATGTGGTCGGCGGCGTTTTATTCTTCCCGGTCACTGTACTGTCACTTGCTGTGGCTGCTATTTTTGGCCCTATATGGGGGCCCATCTACGGCATCATGGGAGCACTAATGAGCTCTGCAATCATGTTTGGAATAGGCAAGCTATCAGGCAACGCGGGGCTTAGAAAAATTGGAGGTCCAAAGGTAGCTGCCGTTGATGAAAAACTAAAGCGTAGCGGTATCGTTGGCGTCGCGGCCATTCGAATGTTGCCTGTAGCGCCCTTTAGTTTGGTGAATTTGGTAGCGGGTATCTCATCTATTGGCATTTTCCAGTTTTTAGTGGGGACATTTTTAGGCATGTTCCCGCCCATGATTGCGAAAGGGCTTGTGGGTGATTCGATAGCACAAATTTGGCAAAACCCTTCTGTGGAAACCATTAGCTATTTAGTTGGCGGTATTGTTTTATGGGGCCTTATGATTTGGGGCTCGCAAAAATTTGCCCGCTACTACCAAGCTCGGAAGGAGTCGGGGAATCAAGATACTGCCAGTGATAATAGTGACAAAGATGAGGTAGAGAAATGTGCCGCATAGTGACCTACAACATTCACAGCGGAATAGGTAGAGACAAAAAGCACGATTACAAACGCATAGGGCAATTCTTGGCAAACAGTGGCGCCGACGTGGTGCTGCTGCAAGAAATGGATACTCGTCCCTCTGAGCGAAGTACAGCACAGGATGTTAAAGATATCTGCGCTGAAAACACGTTTAAGCTCATTCCATCACCAGCCATCAGGGAGTCTGATGGCTGGTATGGCAACGCCATCCTCACTCGCTTTGACGTATTAGCGCACGATACACTGGATGTCAGCCAAAACGGGCGACAGCCTAGAAATGTTCAGATTGTAGAGCTCAAGACAGAGAAGACCCCCCTTACGGTGGTAAATACCCATAAGGGGCTTAAGAAGCTAGAACGTCGCTCACAGTTTTCTTTGCTTCATGAGCACCTTTCTTTGAAGATGAAAGAGAAGCAAATCCCTCTAGTTCTAGCCGGTGATTTCAACGAGTGGCAGTTTTTCTCAAAAGCGTTTAAAGCACTTAACGACTTGCTATTACAGCAAAAAGTGGGGGCAACATTTCCAAGCCACTTTCCTGTATTTGCACTTGATAGAGTATGGGTGTCTGACGACATCAAGGTAAAAGCGTGCAGAAAATTAAAAAATGCGAAAACTCGAATATTGTCAGATCATTTACCTGTGCTTGTTGATATTGAACTGCCTCAGAACGACTAACCCAGTGCTCTTTTGCACTTAACGGGTTGCGTTATTCTCGTCGTACGCGAGATTTAGCATTATCTTGTGTTGGCATAGTGCTATGCAGGTTGCGCTATAAACGATGAAGCGGCAAATTCTAACGTACCGCACCAGTGTTTCAGTGCGTTTTCTTGAGCCACTACTTTTCTGAGAATATCAATGATCTGACTGCTATCTAGCAGCGTCTTGGCACTTTTGTTTGTCGCAGCGAGCACAGTACGCTGCATTTCTGGCTGTGTTATTTTCAGTGATGAAACTAGGCCAGACTCCTTTAAATGAAAAATAGCTGATGTAGGAAGGATCATCACGCCTTCTCCCTGCATAACTTGCCTAAGGCCAGTCATGAGTTGTCCAGAATAAGCCAAATCGTGCTGCAAACTAACGCCCGTTGCTTTTTCATAGTCAGCAATTAGTTGACCCAATGCATCTTTGTTACCCGGTGATAGCAAAGGTAATTCACTGATTTCCCAGAAACGGATCGTCGTTCTATCTCGAAGCTTGGCGTATTGTTCACACGATGAGGAAGCAGAAAAAACCAAATGAAGATCTTCTTGAATTAACGGTGTGACTCGCATGAATTTAGGGTCGACAGCTTGCTGATAAGTAAGCGCAACATCCACCTGCTTTGACTCAAGCCAATCATTAATGGTGTAAGACGGTCCGGTGCTGATTTCGACTTTAAGTCCTTTATGGTTCGCCGTTATTTCCGTGAGCAGCGGTAAAGAAAGCACATTGCCGATTGACGGTAGCATTCCTATTTTTACTACCTTCTTTTGTCCGGTTTGAAAGGCTTCCAATGCGGCCTTAACGTTGTCTATTTCGGTTAGCAGCTTTAATGCATGTTTATAAAAAACTTCGCCCGCCGATGTTAGGTTTACTCCCGAAAAACTTCTTTCAAGCAGCGTCGCTTTCATCTCTCTTTCTAAACTTGCCAACTGCTGACTAATGGCGGGTTGAGCGATATCCAATGCTCTCGCTGCCGCAGCAATACTACCCTTTCGCACAGTCATAACAAAATAATGCAGCTGTTTTGAATGCACTTGCCCTCCTTACAAAGGTGGTGAGTTCTAGAACGGGAACGGTTTAATGAAGACGGCAGCAACGAATATGCCATTCCATTAAGTTATATGAAGCAAAATTGTAAAAATGGGCTAAAAGCGTGGGGCATGAAAATCTTGTCTTCCTCCATACTTAAGTCTAATAGCATTAAATTAGCGCCCTGTGAGACAGCTCAATATTTTTCTTATACCCCTGAATAATCTTCTTTCTTCCTGCAAAGCCAAAGAGTTTTTAGCCTTGTTCTTGTACACGAGTGGCTAGACAACAATAACAAGATGCTTCTCGCATCAAAGTAGTGCTCGTGCGTGCCTAAAAAGAGTGCAGATTTTAATAATCCACACCCACAAAACTAAGTAGCAATAAGCACGATTGGGAACACAAATGAAACAGAAAAAGCTCCACACTGCAGTACGTTACGCACTTACCGGATTAACACTTTTCACTACTTCATTGCTTGTACAGGCGCAAGAAGTGACTGAAGAAACCACAGAAGCCAATGACCTAGAACGCATTGCCGTTGTTGGTGCCCGCGGTGCACCGCGTTCAGTAACCAGCTCTCCTGTACCGGTTGATGTACTCACCGCCGAAGACGTTGAAGCCGTTGCGTTTACCGATATGAACAATGTCCTTATGACACTCGTTCCCTCTTATTCCGTAGGCCGTCAACCCATTTCCGATGGCGGAACGTTTATTCGTCCAGCAACGCTTCGAGGTATGCCCACCGACAAAACGCTTGTTTTGGTTAACTCTAAACGACGTCATAGGGCCGCACTTGTTTCAATTGGCGGTTCTGGCACACAGGGGCCAGACATCGCAACTATTCCAACCGCAGCAATTCAAAGTGTTGAAGTGTTGCGCGACGGTGCAGCTGCGCAATATGGCTCAGATGCCATTGCAGGTGTTATCAACTTTCAATTAAAAAATAACACCGAAGGCGGCTCGTTCACTGCCGACTATGGCAGCTACTACGAAGGAGATGGCGATCAAATTACCGTTACTGGGAATAAAGGTTTCGCGTTAGGCGACGATGGCTTTTTCAGTATTTCAGCCGAATATTCTGACAGCGAAGCCACCTTTCGTGGTGAGCAATATTGTGAGCCATGGTTCTGTGTGGATGACCAGTCAGATCAATACATCGCTGATGCTACGGCCATGGCCAACAGCGTTCATGGTTCAGACGTAGTCCAACCATGGGGGCAACCAAATACAAGCGGGACGCGTGTTTTCTTTAACGCCGGTTACGCACTATCCAGTGAACTTGAACTCTACGCATTCGGTAACTATTCAGAAAGTGAAGGTGACGGTTCATTTTATTATCGCTATCCAGGCAATGGCACCATTGAAGACATTCGACTTGAGGACGGTTCAATCTGGAACCCGCTAGAGTTCTTCCCCGGTGGCTTCACGCCTCGTTTCTTCGGTGATGTGACTGACTACTCATTTGTTGGTGGTGTTAAGGGCATGTCGGGCGACCTTACTTATGACATCAGTGGTCGTTACGGCAATAATGAAATCTCTTACACACTAGCCAATACCATTAACCCGTCACTGGGTAACGAGTCACCTACTTCATTTAAGCCGGGTGACTTAACCAACGAAGAAACACAGATTCAAGCTGACTTCACCTATGACTTGAACCAGTATGTTCTTGCCTTCGGTGCAAGTTACTTAGATGAGTCATACGAAATCTCTGAAGGCGAGCTAAGTTCCTATTTTGCAGGCTCTTACGCCACATCTGATCCATGGGAGTTTTGTAACGACGACTACACTACTACGGCACTGGGCGCTGCTGTCATTGCTAACGGTTCAACTCTGAATTGTGCCAACTACACCAGTGCTGACAGTAACGACGATGGGGTTGAAGATGATGGATTCGCTGGAGTAGACGCCGTTTATACTGTTGTAGGCGTTGGCTCCAACGGCTTCCCTGGCTATTCACCAGACTATTCGGGCTCATACGAGCGTGACTCATATGCGGTATACACGGATATCTCTGGTGACATTACAGACGAGCTGTTTGCTCAGGCTGCGCTGCGTTATGAAGACTATTCTGATTTTGGCTCAGAAGTAGTATACAAAGTAGCAGGGTTCTATCAGTTTAGTGATGAAGTAGGCTTTAGGTCGTCTTTTGGCACTGGCTTTAGAGCTCCTACTCCAGGTCAGCAAGGCACGACCAACGTATCTACACGTCTGCCCGATGGCTTCCCAGTAGCAACAGGTTTGTTCCCAGCCGGCGGCGAAGTAGCGCAGGCGCTTGGTGCCAACGAGCTTTCACCCGAAAAATCGACCAACTTTACGCTGGGCATGACTGCGAACTATGGCGATTTAACGCTCACTGTTGATTACTACAACATCAAGCTTGAAGACCGCCTTTACTCTGTGTCTACCCGAGATGTTTCCACCACTGTCGTTACCGACCCTCAAGCAGACGGTTATGACGCATACCAAAACTATCTAGCCCTAGCAGGTGCCAATGTTTCTGGCGCCGAGTCCATTGGTGGTGTGTTCTTCTTCCAAAACGCTTTCGATACCGTAACCGAAGGCGTGGACGTTGTTGCTACTTACAAGATGGAATCGAGGTATGGCGCAACCGTGCTAACCGGCTCTGTGAATTACAACAAAACAGAGTTCGATTCTGATCCGAGTGAATACTTGAACGCTGAGGATCAGTTCGACTTTGAAAATGGCCGCCCCGAAATGCGTGGTGTTTTCTCAGTTACCCACAGTTACGACGTGTGGTCTGCCGTTGCACGTCTTAGCTATTTTGGCGAATACGAAAATGCGGGAAGCGATGACGGGGTAAACGCCACGAATATTCAAACCTTCGGTGACGAATATATGTTCGATATAGAGGGCTCCTACCTTATTAACGAGAACCTCACCCTGTCAGTGGGGGTAAGAAATCTCTTCGACAATTACCCAGATGTAAGTACTAACGGCGACGCCTGTTGCGGTGAAGTCTATGACTCTGCCTCGGTGGTTGATTGGCAGGGAGGATATTACTACACCCGACTTGCAGCCCGTTTTTAACTGGCTCCTTGCAAACACCGACATAAGTCGGTGTTTGTGTATGTAGTTAACTGTATATAAGAAAAACTTAAAAGGTCATTCATGTTTAAAGCTGTTTCATGCGGAGTAAAAAGCAAATGGAAATAGAGCTACTGTGGTTTGTAGTTACTTTATGTATAACGGGTGCCATTGCAGGTATCACGGCAGGTCTGTTTGGTAATGGCGGGGGATTTGTTGTCGTGCCTGCTCTTCTCGCTGTTTTTCCGTTTTTTACTCCTCCATCAGAAGCCCTCGTGAAGGTAGCCATCGGAACATCATTGGCATCCATTGTGGTATCAAGCGCTCGGTCAGTGATGGCGCATCGCGCTAAAGGTGCGGTGGATTTTGACATTCTTCGCTCGTGGAGTATTTGGCTTATTCTTGGCGTTGGTGGCGGGCTGCTCATCGCAAACAACTCCAGCGCCAATGGTTTAACGGTCGTGTTCGCCGCTGGTGTTCTACTTTACTCCGTATACTTCCTTTTCCCTGAGTTCGTTGTAAGACCCGGGCTTGTTTTCGATATGCCTAAAGGCATAGGCAAAGCGGTTTTGGCGTTTGTTCTGGGTGGTTTCTCTGCTCTGCTTGGCATAGGCGGCGGTACGCCAACCGTAATCACTATGGTGATGTGCCAGCGCACCATTCAACAGGCTGTTGCGACCGCCGCAGGCGTCGGTTTTCTTATCGGGCTTCCTGGTGCCATTGGCTTTTTGTTTATGAAGCACCCCGAAACCGCCTCGTTGCCGGTAGGCACTATTGGCTACATCAATATACCTGCGCTTATTGCTATCAGTATTGGGGCAATCTTTACCGCTCCAATCGGAGCCAAAATGGCGCACAACTTCAGTGAAAAGAAGCTAAAGCGCTTATTTGGCATCTATCTCGTCATGGTTTCTAGCGCAATGTTCTATAAAGCCATTTAAAAGAAGAAGGAGACAACCCGTGAGTTATAACCGTTCAAGACGCTTGTTTATTGGTGGCACAGTTGCAGCGTCAGCAATAGGTGCGAGTGGCATAAGTCACCTTGTGAGCGCCCAATCTGTTAGCGCAAGCGCTTCCCCATCGCCTGTTATGTATGGACCAAAGCCTGGGGTTGCAAAGCTCAATGCCAATGAAAACCCGTTTGGGCCGAGCCCGAAAGCGCTAGACGCTATCGCAAAAGCATCGGCGGAAGGTGGAGCCTACTATGCTTATCCTGCCGCTATGACGCTATTGGATATGATTGCCGAGCGCTATGGCATTACTCGAAAGCACATTTCTTTGAGCGCAGGTTCAAGCCCTATTCTTTCCTACGCCGCCCTTGCGGCCAGCAAGAACGGAAAAATTCTGGGCCCGGACCTTTTTTGGGACACCACGTCTAAAGCACCTGAAAAACAAGGTGCTCCAGAAATAGTGAGAGTTGCTAATACGGCAGAGCTTGATATTGACCTTGATGCCATGTACGCCGCAATAGACGACTCTATTGGTATGGTGCACATTTGTAACCCGAACAATCCAACGGGAAAAGTGCTCGATCCGAATAAGCTTCGCGAATTCTGCATAAAAGCATCTAAAAAAACACTGGTGTTGGTCGACGAGGCATATAACGAGCTTATCGATGAGCCTCCTAAGCATTCAATGATTCCGCTCGTTAAAGCTGGTCATAATGTCATTGTAGCGAGAACCTTCTCAAAGATTTATGGCTTAGCAGGTATGCGCGTGGGCTATTTAATCGCATCAGAGGAAAACACTGAGTGGATCAATCGCTATGGCATGGGCGGCTATACATTGAATCAAGCAGGCCTTGCCGCGGCTATCGCCAGCTACAATGACGATGCCTTTTTAACTTTCTCTAAAGAGAAAATTTATGAAGGTAAATCTATGGTTATGGACGCAGTAAAAGCAAATGGATTGACAGCGCTACCTTCTAGTACTAACTTTATTTTTGTTAATTTAGGTGACGGCAACGCAGAGTACTTCCGCCAAGCCATGGCTGAACAGGACGTGCTGATTAGAGGAATCTACCGTACGTACGACAACTGGTCTCGCGTAAGTATGGGAAAAATTGGCGATGTAAAACGCTATGTTGATGCCATGCCCAATGCACTTGAAAAAATGTACACTATGCAAAATACTTAGCTGCAAGGGTGTGCATTGTCGGCCGATGCACACCTCGCTACTTATAGACTTAAATTTTCTGCTACTTCCTCGTTTACTCTCCTAGTCATTTTCAACTAAAAGTCTAATACGCATAAAAGTCACTTCTGTCATATACTCATTTTAAAGCGCCACTGCTCAAAGAATACGCTGATTGGAAAATTTTTACGGTATTGTTGCAGTAACGCTAAAGTTGCACATACTTTACTAAAAAGGCATCGCATTAAATGCCGCTCTAGGAGGCTGTAAATGTCAATTTCTGTATTAGTAGCTGATGATTCTAAGTTGTCGAGGCGTAGTGTGATTCGCTCACTTCCGCAAGATTTAGAGTATGACATCACCGAAGCAACAAACGGGCAAGAAGCCATAAATGCGCTGTCAGAAAGTGAATTTGCATTGGTACTTTTAGACCTAACCATGCCAGAAGTTGACGGCGTTGGTGTGTTGGAATTCTTGCACCAAAGGCCCGACGCCCCAAATGTAATTGTGATTAGCGCTGACTTTCAGCCAGAAAAACAGAAAATTGTCATGTCTCTGGGGGCAAAGCGCTTTTTACGCAAACCGCTTGATAAAGAAGAATTAGCAATGTCGTTGTTTGAGTTGGGGTATCTATGAGCATTGTACTACCACTAGACGAAGAGCAAAGAGATGCCCTTCAAGAACTCCTAAATATTTCCATGGGGCAAGCGGCTAACTCTCTTGCGCAGTTAATTGAAACCAAAATTGATATTTCTATCCCAAAAATCTCAGCGGTTACTCCCACCCAGCTTTACAGTCTCTTATTTGAAACCGAAGACGCTTTCTATACCCGTCAGTCTTTTTTAGGCGACGTACACGGCGAAGTGATGTCTGTGCTATCTCAAGCTGGATTGAGTGAGGTCGCAACGTTAATGGATTACGATGAACCATTAAGCAAAGAAGACATTCAAGAGATTATCTTGGAGCTTTGTAACATTTTGGCAGGTGCGTGTTTGGCTGGTCTTTCCGACCAGTTGGAGCTTACCACTAACTTGAACATGCCCACGTTATTCTTGCCCGATAAAGCGAACTTCGATGAGTTGCAATGGCAGCACAGCTTAGTGATGGAAGTGCAGTTTATTATCGCGATCTCGTCGTTTAGCATGCGCGTTGTTTTCTGCTTAGACGATGAATCTCTTGCACGCATGAAAGACACATTGGATGAGTTACTCGCATAATGTTTGAACAACTGGTAGGTAAATTACCTGTCGGAATTGGTATAGTCGATGAGAGCTTTAAGGTTGTTTATCTAAACGACTTCTTTTTAGATCGACTTCCTCACAATATGCGCGACTGCTATAAAGAAACGCCAGTTGTTGAGTTATTTCAAGGACAAGGTAAGTTTCTAAAACGTAGACTAAAGTCAGTTTTTGTACTGCAGCATCCTAGCTTTAGCTATTGGGAACAACGCCCCCACATCTTTCCGTTTAAGAGCTCTCGCCCTATAACGGGTGAAGAAACACAGATGTATCAAAACATGGAAATCTTGCCCATTAAAGACAAAAACACAGGGCAAAAATTGGCGTGTATTTTTCTGCAAGATGTGACCGCCCAAGCTAGCTATTTTAGAGCCCAGCAAAAGCTTTCAGAAGCGCTGAAAAAAGAACACGAAGCGCAAAAAAAGTTAATTCGCAAACTCGATACCGCACAAAGCCAGCTTATTCAAGCAGAGAAAATGGCTTCTACTGGTCAGCTCGCGGCGGGGATAGCCCACGAAATTAATAACCCTATTGGTTTTGTGAGCGCTAACCTCAATACACTTGAGCAATACGCAACTCACCTTATTGCGATTTGTGATGGCGTTAAGGGGCAACTCGAACACTTCACCGACGAACTTAAAGAGCAGATTGACGCACTGTTTGAGTCTAATCACTACGACTTGTTAAAGGACGATATTACTGAGCTAATTGCCGAGTCTACAGACGGTCTTACCCGCGTAAAAGACATCGTCGAAAACCTTAAGAACTTTTCGCTGGAGACTACTGAAGGCGTGCAGATAGTAGATATCTGCGCCGTGTGTCACCAGCTGATCACGCTTATTTCCGCCCAGTACAGCACGCCCCAATATAAATTTGAATGTGAATTAGAGAAAGTGGAGGTAATGGGAAACCCTGGGCCGCTGAAACAGGTGCTAATGAACGTCATGATAAATGCAGCACAGGCCATAGAAGATAGGGGCTTTATTAAACTCACTGTGCTCGATTCACCTACGTTGGTGACCATCAAAATACTGGACTCGGGTTGCGGTATTCCTACAAAACATCTAAAGCGAGTCTTTGAACCCTTCTTTACTACAAAGCCCGAAGGGCAAGGCCAAGGGCTGGGCCTTTCTGTGGCTTACACCGCCATTGAACAACATCAAGGTAAAATATCTATTAGCAGCAAAGAGGCAAAAGGAACCGTGGTAGAGATCACCATTCCGAAACAACCTGCAGCACAGCCCCCGTCCAGTGAAGATAATGAAGAGAATAAAGAAAACGAAGCGGAAAATTCTCAAACGGCCTAGAACACAGATAGCCCAGTACAGAGTAAGACGTTGTTAATCCTCACTCTGTTTGTATGTCCTCTGACTGAACTAACAAGCAAGCTTTTTTACTTCACAGGCTTTAAATGTATACACACCCTTGCTGTTTAACGTCCGCGAAATGACTCCTTCATTAAGCAAGTAATTAAGGTGAGACAAACACTCTGCTACTGCAAACACCATGTTGCGACTAGAGAGCTTGCGCTTAAACATAACCGGTAATAGCTCTACGACCGTTTGAGGTTGCTCGCAAGCATTTAACAGTGCTTTTAGGTGCTCGTGATGATGAGCAATAAGCGAATCTACTCGCTCATGCAGGCCGATAAAGGGTAGCTTGTGAGCAGGTAATACTGTCGCATCTTTGGGCAAATTCTTGAATTGCGGCAGCGTAGAAAGGTAGTCGTCTAAGGTGTTGGCATCAGGCTCTGTTGAGTAGGCGCCAATGTTTGGCGTGATAATCGGCAAAATATGATCGCCTGATATGAGAATATTTTTTCGCTTATTGTAAAGGCACGCATGCTCAGGAGAGTGGCCGCGGCCAATGATGATCTGCCATTCGTTACCGCCAAGCGACAGCGTCATACCATGCTTTAGACGTGTGTAGCTAATGGGTAGTGGTGAAACGACGCTGCTGTAGCCGTTGCCTTCACCAGAAGTAAGCTTTGCGATCATGGATTCGTCTAAACCTGCTCGCTGGTAATATTGCACATCCCGTTCGTTAGTTGCGCCATTTCTCCCTGCCGCAAACGCTCTGGCAGTAAAGTACTCAGTTTGAGACATATAAAAGGGAACATTATACGTGTCGGCTATCCAGCCCGCTAACCCTACATGATCAGGATGTAAATGCGTAACAATAACGCCAACTATTGGCCCGTCTAATTGCTTGAATATACGCTCCCACAGCGCTTTGGTGGTGGACGTTCCTATGCCAGTATCAATGACCACCCAACCGCCTTCACCGCGGATCAGATACAAATTTATGTGGTCAAGTTCAAATGGAAGCGGCATTGTTAGCCAAAGAACACCATCGGCCACTTCTATTAGCTCGCCCGGCTCTACCTGTTTATCGAATAGATATTCCATATCGCCCTCACCTTTTCTATCGTGCATGGTCTAACGTGCACAAAGACTGTACGTTTTCGTTTTAACTCGCGCTGCTTACAAAAACAAACATATCTGTCGAATAGAGATCTATAGGAGTAGGTGATAACAAACGTTATACTAAGCCTACTGCCGTTTCTCGTGCACAGTGGTAGCGCATTTTTATTGCACCTTTGCGCCAGTTATTGAACAGATAATGGTAATGCGAGTTTATAAAACGTACACGCCCATGAGGCTATTTAAAGAAATTAACGTCAACAAAGCCGGTTAGTAAATCAGATCCATGTCAGCCTCAACAATACAACAAGGGTTCATACTCAATAAAAGTACGTTTACCCGGCGAGGCAAGGTGCATGTTGAGCTATGGGTAAAAACGCCCAGTAGCACCGCTAGGTTAATTTCTTCACCCCAATACCCCACTTGCTTTGTATCCGTTGATCGCGCCAATGATTTACGCAATATCGCCGAACGTATTTCTGCAAAGATCAGTATTTCAGATGACGGGTTTCACACGCTGGAACAAGTTCCTGTTGCGACGGTAAAAACCGCAACCGAATCACACATGCATCAGCTTCGCCAGCATGCGCAGGAAAGCAGTATTATATTGTACGAAGCGGATATTCGCGTTGCCGATCGCTACTTAATGGAGCGCTTTGTGTATGGTGCGGTGGAATTTCTGGCTCCGCAAGATTTCGACGATACGCCTCAGATCGTTATAGAAAATGCGCAAATCAGACCCTGTCAATTCAGAACCACATTTACATCACTTAGCATAGACATCGAATGCAATGAGCATGAAGAACTCTTTAGCATTGCGTTAGCCGGTGAAGGACTCAACGTTGTGCTGCTTTTATGCCCGCCACGTTTTGTTGGGCAAACATTGCAAGGACAAAAAGACAGCGCGTACGAGCTCATTACCGTTGAATCAGAAAAAGCATTGCTTGAAGCATTTTTTTCATATCTTACATCCTACGACCCAGATATCATTTTAGGCTGGAATGTTAAACAGTTCGATATGGCGGTACTTGAACGCCGCGCTAGGGCTAACTCGCTAAAGTATGCTATCGGCCGCCATGGCAGAGAGGCTTCTGTAAGACAGTGGGAGGATCAAACCCTCGTTGATGTGCCAGGGCGATGCGTTATTGATGGTATCGAAGCACTAAAAACAATGACTTATCAATTCGAGTCGTTCTCGCTCGATCACGTATCTGAAGAACTGCTTGGCGAAAATAAGCTTATTCAGGCTGCAGACAAGCTTGAAGCGATAAAGCGTCTTTATCATAGCGACCCTGTTGCACTCGCTAACTATAACTTTAAAGATACGGAACTGGTCAACCGCATTCAGGATAAAACCCAATTTATCGATTTTCTGGCACTGCGCAGTATTCTCACCGGCCTAGATATGAGTCGCCCCGGAGGGTCAGTGGCCGCGTTTTTAAATGTGTACTTGCCTAAGCTTCACCGCAAGTCTTATGTCGCGGGGGTAAGACCTGAAAATGGAGGCTTGGCTAGTCCGGGTGGTTATGTCATGCGTTCCCAGCCAGGTTTATATAAAGACGTTTTAGTCCTAGATTTTAAGAGCCTGTATCCTTCCATCATTCGTACATTTAAAATCGATCCGTTGGGACTTGCAGAAGGGCTTAAATCTCCAGACACGGCGATAGAAGGGTTTAAAGGCGCAGTATTTAGTCGTGAGTCTCATTTTCTGCCTTCCATCATTGAAAACCTATGGCTTCAGCGCGACGAGGCGAAAAAACAGAAAGACGCACCGCGCTCTCAGGCCATCAAAATATTAATGAACTCCTTCTATGGTGTCCTTGGTAGTGGCGGTTGCCCCTTCTACGATCCTCGTCTAGCTAGCTCAATCACATTGAGGGGTCATGAAATCATGCAAACCACAGCTGATTGGATTGAAGAACTGGGCTATACGGTTATTTACGGCGATACCGACTCAACATTTGTTCATGTAGAAGGGAATGATGCACTGGGTACGCCCTCAGAGACTGGACTTGAGCTCGCTAGCATTATTAATCGAAAGTGGACAGAGTTACTAAAAAGTCAGTTCGACATTGATTGCCACTTAGAAATTGAGTTTGAATCTCACTTTTCTACGTTTTTTATGCCGACGATCCGAGGCTCTTCCGAAGGCAGCAAAAAACGTTACGCAGGAATGAAGGGCGGTGAACTTGTCTTTAAAGGCTTAGAAAATGTCCGCTCTGATTGGACGGTACTAGCTAAAACCTTCCAGTACGAGCTGTACAAAAAAGTGTTTACTGGACAGCCTGTTGAAGACTACATAAATAGCACGATAGCAGCGATAAAGTCCGGTGAAATGGATCACGCTTTGGTCTATAAAAAGCGGCTGCGAAAGCCTTTGTCGTCGTATACCAAGTCGCTGCCTCCCCACGTAAGGGCAGCGCGATTAGCGGACGAGTACTATAAAGAACAGGGGTTGCCACTTCGCTATCAGTTTAATACTACCATTGCTTATGTTATTACGGTACAGGGCCCTCAAACCGCAGAAACTGCCACGGCCCCCCTTCAATATGACCACTATATTGAAAAGCAAATCCAACCCATTGCCGATAGTATCTTGCCTCTTATCGGCCTGAATTTTGAGACAATAGCGAACGATCAACTCTCGCTGTTTTAATCTCATTAATGGGGTTCTATCTATATCTGAGATCAGCTTAAGTTTGACGTATGAAGATCTTGCAAACACTGCGACAATTTAACATAGCAATAACATTGAAATCCTTGCCTTAAATTTTTATTACCTCACTAAATCAGTTAGTTATGCATTTGGCACATTCAATGAATAATGAATTACGTAAGTCATTAGCGGTGTCAGATTGAAACTTACTTCCAATCTGCACCTATGTTGAGGTCTGTGGACCTAGTGGTTAGGGCAATTGAACGCCCGAGTTCACTGTAAAAGCCAGAAGGAATTTGATTATGAAGATCACAAAACTAAGTATGATTACCAGTGCTGTTATTGCTGCAACACTATCTGCTTCAGCAGTAGCAGGCCACCACGAAGAGAAGATCTCGATGGGATTTAACGCAATGGATAAGGATGGAAACGGCTATATCGTCGGTTCAGAGTCTTCAGGCGTTATTGACAGTAAGCTTCTTGCAAAAATGGATACCGATGGTGACAGCATGATTAGCCGTGTTGAATTCAACAAGTTTGTTGATGAAAAACCATCAATGTTTAGCGACGACATCATTACTCAGGTGAAAACTGAAGGCACCAATGACGCTCTACTCTCGGAAAAGGGCAACCCTGAATTATTCTCTAAAGCAGACGGTGAAATGATATCAGAGAAGAATAAGGAGCTTCGTACTGAAATGTCAGCCACAGCCGACAATAAGTTTACTGAAATCGATGTAGACAGCGACGGTAAGCTTACAGCCGAGGAGTTAAAGGTTGCACATGTCGAAGGTGACTTTGAGATGATGGACGAAAATGGCGATTCTTACGTTACCCGTATGGAATATCGTGCCTACTTCGAAGGTATTGAGTCTGAATAGACGCTCACCTCTCGTAAAGTAAAAATTTTTAGGAAGCCTCCTTCGTCGGAGGCTTTTTTGTTTCATTAGAGTCGAGAAAATTTTCTTTAGACATCAGATACATTGTCACTTTTGGTTATTACTCTCCTTTCAGCGTGTACGACGAGTCACACAAATTCATCGTTGAATAACCCCATATACGACTAACATCTTGTCGACAAAACTCGTTTGCAACAATATTGTTAATAAAGATTGAATTATTTGTTTTATTCGTTGCG
Organism: Alteromonas sp. G4i13; assembly: GCF_054960505.1. Classification (NCBI taxonomy): domain Bacteria; kingdom Pseudomonadati; phylum Pseudomonadota; class Gammaproteobacteria; order Alteromonadales; family Alteromonadaceae; genus Alteromonas; species Alteromonas sp. G4i13. The sequence continues at coordinate 22,187 of NZ_JBHNYX010000055.1, forward strand.
TATTCAGCATTTACTGCAATTGTTGCCATTGGTTATTTGGAACCAAAAGCCGAAACAGCCAACTCAATTATTTATATATAAATCAGATGCGTACGCGCATGGAGGCAAGATATGATGGAATCAAAATTTACACCGAACTCACTACTCCCTCTTCAGAAAAGTGAGTTTACTGGCTCTGATGACGCTGAGCTGACGTCGCTCACTATCGGTCAGTATTTCAAAAATGTTGTCGACAATTATGGCGATAACCCAGCGATTATTGTAAAACATCAAGACGTTAGCTGGACCTATCAGCAGTATTGGTATGAAGTAGAACGTGTTGCTTGCGGCTTACTTGCAAACGGTGTAGAACCTGGCGACCGTGTGGGTATATGGTCTCCGAACAATATCGAATGGTCGATCGTACAGATGGCCACTGCGCGAATCGGGGCGATCATGGTATGCCTGAACCCTGCTTATCGCCCTGATGAATTAGCGTTTGCTATTAATAACGTTTCCGTAAAATACTTAGTCATGGCGCAGTCATTCAAGCAGTCAAATTACGTCGCCATGTTGAAAGAGCTTGCGCCAGAAATAGACAGCCAAGATAAGAACACACCAAGGCGTCCTCTAACGCCTTCTAAGTTGCCTTCACTTAAATATGTATACACTATTGGCGATAAGTCTGTAGAAGGATTACAGGCTTTTTCTGCATTACAAATAGAACCAACGGAAGCGCTTAAATCTCAGTTGGAGGCCGTTGAATCGAACCTTAGCGCGGATGATAACATCAATATTCAGTTTACCTCTGGTACCACGGGAAACCCGAAAGGCGCAACGTTAACGCACCGAAACATTCTAAATAATGGACTATTAGTATCACAAGCAATGAGGTTCACACACAAAGACAAACTTTGTATTCCCGTTCCGCTTTACCACTGCTTTGGAATGGTATTGGGCAACTTAGTTTGCTTAGCATCAGGTGCATGCGCAGTATTCCCCGGGGAGTCATTCGACCCTGAGACAACACTCCGTACAGTAGAAGAAGAAAAGTGCACGGGATTACATGGCGTACCAACCATGTTTATTGCCGAACTCGAACTATCCAACTTTAAGAGCTTTGATCTATCAACACTAAGAACCGGCGTTATGGCAGGTAGTACCTGTCCAGAAGAGCTCATGCGAAAGGTCCATAGTGAATTTCATATGACAGAAGTCGTCATAGGTTATGGTCAGACAGAGTGTAGCCCTATCAATCATATTACTGACATTGACTCGCCATTTGAAAAGCAGGTCAAAACTGTTGGACGCGCTATGCCCCATACAGAAGTGAAGATCATAGATCCCCAAGGCAATACGGTGCCTATTGGAGAGCCGGGTGAGATTTGCGCGAGAGGCTACTGTGTAATGAAAGGTTATTGGGGTGATGAGGTTAAGACAAAAGCCACCATAGACGATGAAGGTTGGCTCCATTCTGGTGATCTCGGAGAAATGGATGAAGAAGGCTACGTCACAATAGTTGGTAGAATAAAGGACATGATTATTCGCGGCGGCGAAAACATTTATCCACGAGAAATTGAAGAAGTCTTGTATCAACATGCGGATGTGTCAGACGCCGCTGTCTTTGGTATTCCTGACAACAAATATGGCGAGCAAGTATGCCTATGGATTAAGGCAAAGGAAAATCGACATATAGACGAAGATCAGATACGCGACTACCTGAAATCCAAACTAGCCTACTTTAAAGTACCCAAATACATCAGCGTAGTGAAAGAGTACCCCATGACGGTAACAGGGAAGCTTCAGAAGTTTAAAATGCGCGAATACATGATAGAAACACTGAAGAAGCAAGCCCTACAAACCGAAGCATAATCCCAGCAAATAGTGGGGTCAGAGTACATTTCGAAAATTGGGGTCAGAGTACTTTTTAAAAGATAGCGCTTTAAAGTACACTGACCCTACATTCGTATTTCCAACGCTTGCACCTAAGCTATAGTCTGTACCTATCTACCGTATTTTCAAACTGCCTGCTACATGCCCTAGAGAATTAAAGAGCTCGAATTATTGAGTTAGCCCACAATAATGGGGTCAGAGTACATTTCTTTTTTTAACGAGAGTGAGAGCCAAAAAGTACTCTGACCCCTTTACTCCTGAGTGAAAGACTAAAGGTCTGTATCTGAATTTGTGCGCCTTAAATTATTCGATAAATGAAACTTTCACAGTGACTAGAAGTAGGTAAAAAGAGCAGTCGCAGAAAAACACATTTTAATAATGGGGTCAGAGTACATTTCTCTAATAAGGCATGCTGACGAATTTCAGAGTTTCTCCCCCACAGTTTTGAAATCACGTATAGTTAAATTCGTTTGTTCTTAAAAGTACTCTGATTTAACGGCATTGGGGGATAAGGGAATAATTATGTCCTGATGTTTAAAGCAATAAAGTACTCTGACCCCAATTTGAGGTTTTGCTGGGGGAAG
>NZ_JBHNYX010000056.1:0-24179 GCF_054960505.1 Alteromonas sp. G4i13
GCTTTAGTTGCCCTAATTTTTGTCATCGTCTTTTCAATACAAGTAGTTAAAGGGTTAGCCGGCCCAATCTCTTCAATGAATTGGGTTCCTATCAAAGCAACTTTAATAAATGTATATATTGACGAAATGATTACAACAACGACTAGAGATAATCGAAGCCAATATACTTTATACACGCCTCGTATCCTTTACAAATACAATACTAATGGCCAAGAACATACCGGAAGAAAAGTTACTTGGTATGACATTTATGACGACGGCTTTATGCTTAAATTAGGGCTTGAATTAAAAAGAAAATTTGCAGCTTCTGAGCCAGTAGACATTTTCATAAACCCCAAAAACTCGGCAGAATCCATTTTGATCAAGCGTGTTATCTGGGAACATATGTCGATGTTGCTTGTCGGTTTTCTTGTTTCTTGGTCGGTATTTCTTTGGTTAGTTTACGTTTTTATTTTTAAGTTAAAGTATAAACGCTGATGACTTTGAATTTATCTAGTTGCATTTTAAAAGTTGCTTTTGATTCTTTTGAAAAGCTTCTTTTAGTAACGACACAAATATATACATCTGAAAGCTCACTGGCATGTCACAAACTGAGCACCCTAACTACTAACCAAACAAGAATTGTATTAATGTTTCATTGGTGATTATTACGCAATACAAGATGACTCGGATATACTGGCAAAAATTCTTGGATTAGAGGTGGATAGTTTAGAGGCCTGACATCACCGATAATTATCTCTACACTCAAACAAAAAGATAATTTAAACGAACCTAGACGAAGCAGCGCCAAATATACGCGAATTCATTTATTTGGCGCTATTACCAAAAACTACCTTTACCTTTACCTTTATTGAACGCCTTTACTCGTCGTTCTTTGTGATGTCAGACGAATCCGATGTACTTTTAGTCGTACTTTTGGCCGATGTAGCTTTTGTACTAGCCGTTGTTTTACGTGCTGTACTCTTAGCTGCCGTTGACTTTGCTACGGTGCGCTTATTCGCTGTTCCGGTCGCGGCCTTTTTAGTCGGACTAGGCGATGAAGCGGCCGTTGTAGTGGTTGTTTTTGCTTTACTCGATTTGCGGGTACCGGTAGTTGTCGACGAGGTCGTTGTTGACTTAGCTGAAGAGCTTTTAGTTGCTGTTCTGTTATTGGCAGTAGCCTTACTTGCAGTACTTGTCACTTCGGCTTTTTTAGCCGCCTCCTTTGCAGCTAAAAGGGCTACTTGCTCGACGAGTAAGTCCACTTTTGCGCTCAGCATTTCAAGCTGTTGTTCTTTCTGTTGACGTTTTTGACCGCCAGACAACGCCGAAAATAATGGCGTTGATGCAACCAGTTTTTGAGCAGTATCAACTAGGGCGAATGGATTAAGCGTACGTCTAAGTTCACTCTCCACTTCCAAGCCTTTAGCTTGCATAGCATTGATGGTTTCTTGAGTGTTATCAATTTTTTGGCTGACCACACCTGCCGCTTGATCTAGCTTTGCAGACAATAGGTCGGAACCAGCAAAAAGCCATCCAAACAAGGGGGACGACTTCAGAGATGAAGGGGTAGTACCATTTAGCGTTGTCGATTCTCTTTGGACAACAGGCATAGCTTCCGGGTTAGGAATATTTTTGTTGCTCATAACGCCTCCAATATGGAGATTTAGTAAGCATGACAGTGGAAAGCAATGTGATTTACAGCACACTAAGTTGCACACTCGCTTTCCGCGGTCACTCAACTGTAGCTTTCTATCTAGCCAATTTAGTTAAAAGGACTAAATGAAAGCTGCGTTTTGGACACCGAAAACGATGTCCAAAATACTGATTGCTTTACTTGCTGGCAGCTAGCTTTGCAACCGCTTCAGTCAAGGCATCGATTTTTGCTGAAAGCTCTTCGATGCGCTGATCAGCTGGCTCTGAATCAAGGCCAAGCTTCTTGCGCACGTCTGCAACGCGATTTTCAACATCGTTAGTCGTAGATTTGAACTTACTCTTTGCGTCTTCTTCTAGCGTTTCGCCCTTTGTCACTAGCTCGTCAAACATTTTGTTCGCTTCTTCGCTTAGCTTCTCGTAACGCCCCTGCGCTTCTTCAACGCTCTTGCCATAAGCGCCTAGGCCTGCTAACCAAATTTTACGTGCCATTTCTTCGGCTTCGTTGATTTTACCTTTAATTGTGTCAGTAGTAGTCATGTTCAGCTCCTATGAATGCTAAATGAGAGTGTATTTCAACACCATGGCTTTACTTTACGATTAACAATTAGAATCCGCATACTAAAAACACAAAAAATAAAAATGCCCGAAAAAGCGCTAACTTGTTCGGGCGAAATACCAGAGGAGACTGGTTTTAAAAAGGTGGGTGTAGAGTTAGAGTGGAACACCTGCAAGATGCAATACGAACGCATATTCAAGCGCGGTAGACTCGAATCGTTTGAAACGTCCTGAAGCTCCACCGTGACCCGCTTCCATGTCGGTTTTGAAAAGCAGTAAATTATCGTCTGTTTTGTATTCTCTTAGCTTCGCCACCCACTTCATTGGCTCAAAGTACTGCACTTGTGAGTCGTGTAGTCCGGTTGTAACCAACATATGTGGATAGTCTTTTGCTTCAATCTGATCGTAAGGCGAGTAGGAAAGCATATAGTCAAACTCAGCTTTATTGGCTGGGTTACCCCACTCGGTATATTCGCCGGTAGTCAGCGGAATAGACGCATCGCTCATCGTGGTCACTACATCAACAAATGGAACGTGCGCGCTCACACCTTGATAGAGTTCAGGTGCCATATTTACGATTGCGCCCATTAATAAGCCACCCGCGCTGCCGCCCATAGCAAAGACGCGTTCTTTGTCTGCGTACTGCTTTGCCACAAGTCCTTTTGAAACGTCAATAAAGTCAGTAAAGGTATTTATCTTCTGATGCATTTTGCCGTCTTCATACCACTCGCGCCCCAACATTTGACCTCCGCGAATGTGTGCGATCGCGACAACAAAGCCTCTGTCTATCAAAGACAACCAGCTGCTTCTAAACGTTGGGTCTACAGTCGAACCGTATGAGCCATAGGCGTATTGATATAATGGATTGGTGCTGTCTTTCTTAAACTTATCTTTGCGATAAACCAACGAAACGGGAACCGACGTACCGTCTCTCGCTTCAATCATCACGCGCTCAGAGGCATAGAGAGAGGAGTCAAAAGTGTCAGATACACGGGTTTGTTTCATCACCTCGCTTTCAAGGGTATCTAAGTTGATATCAATGATAGAACCAGGCGTGGTCAACGAGCTGTAATAAATTCTAAGCTTATTGGTATCCATTTCAGGGTTTGCATTAAAATACGCACCGTAAATTGGATCTTGAGTTGGAATAACTTTCTCTTCGTTTGTCGTCAGATTGTGAACGACCAAGCGCAGCATCCCGTTTTCTTTTTCTTTAACCACTAAGTGGTTGTTCATTACTTCAATACTTTGAAGGAAAACGTCTGGACGATGTGCAATCACTTCTTGCCATTTCGACACATCGTTAGTGGCGTCCAATGGTGCTTTCATCACTCTAAAATTCTTCGCACCAATATTGGTCAACACAAAATAACCGTCTCTCGCTTTTGCTACACTGTATTCTTGTCCGTCTTCAATGGGCAAGAATACTTTTGTTTGAGACGTTGGGTTATTCGCATCAATCAAAGTCACACCTGTTTTTTCGGTGTTGTCATGGTGAATGTATATGACACTATCGTCTTTACTTTTACTGATATAGGTATAAAAGGTAGGGTCGCTCTCTTCATAAACTAAAACATCTTCGCTTTGAGACGTGCCCAATTTATGGCGATAGACTTGGTATCCCAAAAGAGTCTGCGGGTCTTTCTTCACGTAAAAGAGGTGGGTATTATCGTTCGCCCAAACTACACTTCCAGACGTACCTTCTAAAACGTCATCAAGCTTTTCTTCACTCTCTAGGCTTTTGACATACACAGTGTAGATGCGTCGGCTAAGCGTATCTTCAGAATACGCAAGCAACTTGTTGTTGCTGCTTACCGCGTAGCTGCCAATACTGAAATAATCATGCCCTTCAGACATTCGGTTTGCATCAAGCAATACTTGCGGTTCAGCGTCAAGTGAAGGTTTTCTTAAATAAGTAGGATACTCGTTTTCACCTGAGTAGCTGGTGTAGTACCAGTAACCATTGTCGAGAACGGGAACGGTTGAGTCGTCCTTCTCAATCCGAGACACGAGCTCCTCATAAAGCGCTTCTCGGTTTTTCTTAAGAGGAGCCAAAACAGTCTCAACATAGCTGTTTTCTTGTTCTAAATGGGACAATATCTCTTCGTCGGTGCGGGAGTCATCACGCATCCAATAGTAATTGTCATTACGGGTGACACCATGCGCGGTCATTTCATGCGGCACTTTTTTCGCCACAGGCGCACTTACTTGAGTATTTAGCATAACGGATGGCGCTGCACTTTCAGCTACTTGTTGAGGATTTTCAGTTTTATTTTCGACGCCACAGCCTGCTACCAAGCCACCTGCGGCAAGTGCTATCCATAGATATTTCATTATTATTCCTGTTGTGCACTTTTATTGGCGCTTTGTTTACCGCCAAGCGATTGAAGACAATCGACTTTTGATCATTGAAGATTTAAGAAAGCAGCTAAACTAAGCGAAGTTTATAAGTAAAGTGAGTATATATAAATACGATTTAGGGTCTAGCGTTACTTAACGCGAATGAGACTAAGTAAGGGTTAAAATGTTACAAGATATGTGAAACTGTGTTTCATCGCTGTAAATTCACCAACGAGCGTTAGTAGAAAGCGATAAAAAAACGCCGCATATTCAGAAATAATGCGGCGCTTTTGTTGTTTATTGTAAAAGCCGTCGTATGGAAACCAACAGCCTTTGGCAGCCTAGTGTTTAGTCGACCAAATCTTTAGGCATGTCATCACGAATAGCAAGCCACACCTTTCCACTTTCTATACCGTACTTTCTAACTACTACAGGGACACGGTCGTATTCGCCTTTCTCAGCAACATCAAGCAAGTCTGCGTAATACTTGTTTGCCACGTCCCGTGCTTGTTGGTGCGAGAAGAAATAGCCACCAATACGCGAGTACAAACCACGAAAACCGTTCATCATCAAAACAAATACGTTATTGTTAGACGCTAACGCCAAGTCATGTGACATTTGATAGTCGAACTGGGCAAAAGCTAAACCTTCTTGCTCCACATTTTTATAACGGGCAATAATTTCAGCAGACTCTTGAGGGTTGTTTCGAATTGCGCCTCGAATGAAAACCGCACTTAAATTAGTGCGCGCTGCTAATAAATTATCAACCAGTTCAGGGATCCCTTCTTGGTCTAAACGAGCGAGAGTTTCTAAAATGTTTAACCCACACGTTTCCCAGAAATTGTTAACCTTGGTCGGCTTGCCGTGTTGAATTGTTAACCAACCATCACGAGCTAGACGCTGAAGTACTTCACGCAGTGTAGTACGCGTTACACCAATTAACTCAGAAAGCTCTCTTTCTGCAGGCAAAATGGTGCCAGGTGGAAATCTTCCACTCCAAATAGATTCAACAATATATTCTTCGGCGAATCCAGCTGGACTCTGTGCCTTATAAATCATAACTAATCGCCTGCACGTTATTGTTATTTTGCAACTGATTGTACCAGATGCTGTTTTATTATCACAATGAATTATGCCTCGTCCACTAAAGCTTTTAACAACTTGTTAAAATTAAAGTGTTATTTCAAACACCATTAAACACTGCTTGTACATTTTATGTTCGAAATATTACGTATTTTCAAATTCAATGATAACTATCATAAAAAAAGTGATAAATATTCAGTGACTTTCACATGGTGGGGTCTGTGAATTGCTTTCTCAAGACGTTAATATCATGTACGCTTAATTTCCGACTATAATGACAGCAGCAAAACCGCGGTAAGGCGAAATAAATCGCATAGCGCCAGCAGTTTATGTATGCAATAACCGGAACTACACAGTATAAAGATGCGCAAAAATGCGTGCTTTGTTGTAAAAGGAACAGGAACTCATGCAAACCTCAATGATCGCGGCGATCTATAAGAATTTCCTGGGACATGCGCCCGACTGGTATAAAAAAACCATTATTGCCTTTCTCATTGTTAATCCCTTTATCTTTATGGTGGACCCATATGTAGCGGGCTGGACGCTTGTAATCCAATTCATCTTTACCTTAGCGATGGCATTGAAATGTTACCCGCTTCAACCAGGCGGCCTGCTGCTCATCGAAGCGATGTTTATAGGCATGACATCGCCTGGCCATATGATGCATGAGATTGAAGTTAACTTAGAAGTGCTATTGCTACTGGTATTCATGGTAGCGGGCATTTACTTCATGAAAGACCTGCTTATGTACTTGTTCACCAAATTAGTGATTAAGGTTCGCAACAAGTTAATTTTATCCCTATCGTTTATTTTTGCATCTGCATTTCTATCGGCGTTTCTCGATGCATTAACGGTAGTTGCTGTAATTATCAGCGTCGGTCTGGGCTTTTACTCTATCTATCACAAAGTAGCGTCGGGCAAGGAGTTTCATTCTGATCACGACCACACAAGCGACGACGAGCTGGGAAGCCACGACTTAGAAGACTTCAGAGCTTTCCTACGCAACCTTATGATGCACTCAGCGGTAGGTACTGCCCTTGGTGGTGTTATGACCATGGTAGGTGAACCACAAAACCTGATTATTGCAGACAAGGCTGGCTGGGACTTCGTTGAATTTTTCATCCGTATGGCACCTGTTACTATCCCAGTATTCGTATTTGGACTACTTACCACCGTAATTCTGGAAAAAACCGGTATGTTTTCATACGGCGCAAAATTACCTGCAGCGGTAAGACAGATCTTGGTCGACTATAACGACCATATGGACAAGGGCCGCAGTAAGCGTGAAACTGCTAAGCTGGTAGTACAAGCACTAATAGGTGTTTGGTTAATCATTGGTCTTGCTACGCACATGGCGTCAGTGGGTCTTATTGGTCTGTCAGTTATTGTACTTGCTACTTCTATGAGCGGTGTTATCGAAGAACACGCACTTGGAAAAGCGTTCGAGGAAGCACTGCCATTTACCGCATTACTTTGCGTATTCTTTGGTGTAGTAGCCGTTATCATTGACCAAGGCCTTTTCCAGCCGGTAATCCATTGGGTACTGTCGTTTGAAGGCGAAACGCAAATGGTTATGTTCTATCTTGCTAACGGTGTGCTTTCGATGGTGAGTGACAACGTGTTTGTGGGCTCTGTTTATATCACTGAAGTAACAGCTGCTCTACAGGCCGGTCAAATCACACGTGACCAGTACGATATGCTTGCTGTAGCAATCAATACGGGAACCAACTTACCTAGTGTGGCGACACCAAACGGTCAAGCTGCTTTCCTATTCTTGCTAACCTCAGCCATCGCGCCACTGCTTCGTTTGTCGTACGGCCGTATGGTTATGATGGCATTGCCATATACCATAGTACTGACCATCGTTGGTTTGTTAGCAACTTACATTGGACTTGCTGATGCTACTCAGGTGCTTTACGACATGCACCTCATTGAACACCACACCGCTGCTGAAGCGGGTGCTCAAGCGGTAGGTCACTAGTCTATGCGTGGAATCATTCACAGCGTTAGCCAATGGGCAGAGCACAAGTCTTCATGGCTTGTGCTTTTCGCCACGTCATTGGCATTAGAAATTGCTGCGCTTTACTTTCAGTATGGCATGGGTTTAAAGCCGTGCATTATGTGCATTTATCAACGAACCGCCATGTACGGTATTGTGTTGTCAGCACTTATTGTCGTTATTAAAAACAATGGCTTTACACGCATGCTTGGTTTCGCTGGTTGGGCTGTATCTGCAGGATGGGGCTTCTTAATTGCCAAAGAACACGTTGGCATTCTCAATGCTGCGAACCCATTTTTTGCCAGCTGCGAAATTGTGCCAAACTTCCCTTCGTGGTTACAACTTCACGAGTGGCTACCCGCTGTATTTGCTGCTGAAGGTGACTGTTTAGAAGATTCATGGCAGTTTTTGTCTATGGGAATGGCTGAGTGGATGCAGATTATTTTTGCTGCCTACTTTGCTGTATTCGCTATTGTGTTTGCATGTCGATTATTGGATAAGAAACCCTTTTGATCGACTTATCCATTCTACCGTCACGCCTACCTCCTATACATACTGAGCAAGGCCCGATTAGCATTCAGCGCATTGCGGAGAAACACTGCTATGCGCTTTGTGAGGCTGGGCAACAGTCTATCCATCACGTAAAACCTTGGTTTGGTTCAGCGGTTTGCCCTGTTACGCCTGCACTCTCCAAGCAGTGCATCGCCAACATGGAAAAGGCCCGAGATACAGGCTATGGACTTACCTACTTGCTAATGCACGACGAAAAGTGCTTAGGTATGGGCATTATCAATCATATTCACCACACGCACCTTACCGCTAATCTTGGCTACTGGCTCAGACCAGACGCATGCGGGAAAGGTTTAGCTACCGCGATTTGTGAAGCCTTGAAGAAGCTTGCGTTCTCTCAAATGAATTTGCATCGATTAGAATGCTTTATAGAGCCTAACAACAAGGCAAGCATACGTGTAGCAGAGCGAATTGGTGGTACAAAAGAAGGGCTTTGTCGCAAACGTGTATTCGGGCGCGATGCGTTGCTTTATGCGATTGTTAATGGCGATTAACGCGCGTTCTGCGCGTTAATCTAAGTCTTCTAAAGGCCAAATGGCTATATAGTCTTCAAAATTATTTAAATCCACATCGGTTTCAAAAACAGTCTTATTGCGTACCGACATGCCCTTTGCGTGCATCACGTGCTTCTTCCCTTTGTTTAACAATGGGTGCCACGATGGTATGCCCCTTCCCTCATAAAGACGGCGATAGGTGCAGCTATTAGGCATAAAAAAGATATCCTTCAGATTCTCTTTTGTCAGCTTCACGCAATCAGGCACCAGCTCTGTTCGCCTTTCATATTGGGTACATTCACATTTTTTTGTGTTCAAATACGTACACACAATATTGGTATAGTGAATCTTCTCATTATCGTTAATATGATCGGTGACTTCGTATTCTTCTACCGCGTCATCATCGATAAATTTTTGCAGACAACATTTACCACATCCATCACAAAGTGATTCCCATTCCTTTTGGGTCATCTCTTCTAAAGATTTGGTTTCCCAAAACGCGGCTGTCATTCTGCTATTACCTCGGTTTCCACAGTTAAATGATTGTCTAGCGTTGCAACAATCGTATCTTGCGAGCAAAGCTTACCTACCCCTTTGGGCGTGCCCGTTAGGATCACGTCGCCGCTGTCTAACGTAAATATAGATGACATATGAGCGATAAGTGGGATGATTTTGTGTAGCATCAGCTCGGTATGTCCCTGCTGTCTAACCACCCCGTTTATGGTTAAGGTAAAACGCAGGTCTTCCAAGTTTTCTATTTCACTTAACGGCACAAAGCCTGACAGCGGTGCACTGTTATCAAAAGACTTCGCTCTTTCCCAAGGCTGGCCTTGCTTTTTAAGCTCGGCTTGAACCTCGCGAAGGGTTAAATCGAGACCAAGTCCAATACCCCATATCGCGGCTTTTACGTCATCTACACTCGCATTCTTCAATGATGATTTTAGCAGCACAGCGACTTCAAGCTCGTTGTGACACTCGCCTTTGTCGGTAGGAATGGCAATAGGCTTCTGCATATAACATAAGGCAGCCTTTGGCTTCATAAACAGCAAGGGTGCTTCAGATACGGTAGAATTCATTTCTTGAATGTGGTCGAGGTAATTTCTACCTATACACACTACTTTACTAACGGGTAGTGATATTTCATTGCCTTGAGAATCGATGTGACGATAAGCCATTAGTAACCTCCTTTTATCCGCTCTGATAAATACCCAACCGAAACGCCAAAGTAAGACGAGCGGTTCCACTTCATCAGTGTGTGAAAATTGTTATACACCAAGTAAATTCGGCCTTGCTCACCATCTGGCATAATAAGCGATGCACTGATTTCTGCATTGGGGAGTTCATTTCCGTTGTAGCGCTTGACGCCATTCTGCTGCCAAAAGGCCAACGGCTTCATGTTAGATTTCGCTAACCCTGAAAAAGGTACTGGTTTGGTTAGTATTACTTGGCGTCCCCACGTCCCTTCACTATCCCAACCTTCAGATGATAGATAGTTGGCGATTGACGCAAATACGTCTGCCTTGGTCCCCCAAATATCCTTTCTGCCGTCGCCGTCGTAGTCCACTGCGTAATTTAGAAAGGATATGGGCATAAACTGTGTTTGTCCCATCGCACCGGCCCAAGAGCCTTTAAGCGCCTCTACAGAGATATGCCCTTCATCTAGAATCTGAAGTGCCGCAAAAAAATTGTCTTTAAACAGCTTTTCTCTTCGCCCTTCATACGCCAAAGATGCCAGTGCAGACAGCACACTAAAGTTGCCCTGAATTTTACCAAAGTTAGACTCATTACCCCACAGCGCAACAATAAAGCGGGCCTGAACCCCGTATTTTTGAGCAATTTCGTCAAGCAGTACTTTGTGTTCATTGTACTGCTCAACCGCCTGCTTCACTTTCCAGTCGGGTACTCGCGTTGCTAGATAATCATCTAACGTAATTTTTTTCTCTGGCTGGCTTTTGTCAGACTTGACCACCGTGGGCCTGAAAGTAATGTCAGCAAACGCTAAATCTAATTTAGTCTTATCTATGCCCTTTTCGGCCGCTTCTTTTTTCAGTTGAGCAACGTAGCTTTTGAAGCCCGTCTCACTAAGCCCACTGTCATTACTTGGCTGATTTTCGGCATGAACTGTCAGTGAAAAGCTTAAGGTTATACTCGATAAAACTAGGGCAATATTGCGCGGTTGAGGAAATAAGCTACGGTTTTTACGCTTAGCTATAAAGGTAATTCGGTTAACTAAGCGGTTTAGAGTCTTTAATAACATGGAAATTTAAAACTTCTTATCGGGCGTTTTTGACAGCCCAAGAGATTCACGGTGTTGCTCTAGCAAGTTATCTTCTTTTGGCGGCATTTGAAGGTAAAAGCCTTTTTCATTAAGCTCGTCGATAAGTTTTTGCTTATCAACCATGCCAAGTTTCTCGCGCTTTTCTAGGGCGATGATAGTCACTAGCTCTGGACGACCAAACTTTGCCATAAGCGGCTCTGGCACGTCTTCAAAATGGTCTTTCTTTGGCACGTACAAATACATGCCGTCTTTCTTTCGCGTTTTATAAACTGCGCATAACATAGAATTTTTACTCTTTCTTAATTCGTTTGTTTAGTTCTTTTGGGGTCACTATGCAGATTGAATTGGCCAGAGAACATACACCTCTCGCCAATACTGCTCACCCATATTGCTTTTAAGGCACTATTGGGCCGGAGCGTCGCCAAGTAGACGAGTTACGTGAGAGCGAAACAATGGCTCTCTCCACGTCGACAGTACATCGGGCATTAGTCCCTGCACGCGGGTCTCATCAACCGAAAACCAGTACCATTTTAACAGTTGATTCAGCTGTTTTTTAGAGGCAATAACATCACTATTTACAGCATTGTCTTTCGCTATCTGGTCGCTGATAACTTTAAGCTCGGCCAGCGTTTTTTTGTACTTGGCGATATCAATTAACCGCAGCACAACCGGAAGTCTGAGCTTTTCTGGTGTTTGCGCGTACTTTGCTCTCGCCTCTTCAATTAGCGTGATGATGGTGTCGCCGTAGCGGCGTACCGATTGATGATTCACGCCGTTAATACGCGAAAGGCCAGATTTACTATCGATAAGACGCTGCGCCGCTTCAAACAAATGCCCTTCTTTGAACACGAAGTTTAGGGCCAGATCTTTTTTTCGTGCGGTATTCAAGCGCCATGCCGCTAGTGCCTGTAATACGGTGAGCTGCTCGCTGTTCAATCGCCAGTTATTCTTAATGCTTAAGTACGCAAAATCTTCAGGCATTTGAGCGCGCTTCTTATCAACTAGCAAAGCGATCTCTTGGTAAATCCAGTGCACTTTCCCCGCCTCTTGTACTTTACTGGCTAACTGTTGGTAGCAAGGCAGTAAATACAGCACATCATTCGCTGCGTAGCTAAGCTGCGCTTCACGTAGTGGTCTGGCTAACCAATCGGTTCGCGACTCCCCTTTGTCCAAACTGATATCACACAGCAACTCTACAAGCTTTGCATAGCCAAGTGACGGTCCCATGTCCAAAATACTTCCCGCAAGCTGCGTGTCGAACACAGGCGTTGGTACGGTATCAAAAGCGGTAAGGAACGCCTCAATGTCTTCAGAACACGAGTGCAGTACTTTTACGACTTCGGTATTCTCCATGAGATCGATAAATGGCTGCATATTGTCTATGGCGAGCGGATCAATGAGTACCAGCTGATGGCCATCATAGAGCTGGATAAGGCCTAAATGAGGAGTGAGGGTTTTCGTTCTTACGAATTCGGTGTCTAAGGCTACCGCCTCTTGACGCTGTGCGGCAGTGCACACTTTTTCGAGTTGTTCAGATGTTGTAATTAATTGATATTGCATATTTTTGCACAGTAATAAAAAAGCCGGCTTACGCCGGCTTTCACAAAACTATTTCAACGAAATTAGTCTCGAAGCTCCCGACGCAGTATTTTACCTACATTGGTTTTTGGTAAGTCGTCTTTGAAAACAACTTGCTTAGGCACTTTGTAACCCGTTAAGTGATTACGGCAATGCGCGATAACGTCTTTTTCAGTAAGTGAGTCGCTATTTCGAACTACGAATAATTTCACAACTTCACCACTGACTTCATGAGGAACCCCAACCGCAGCTGCTTCAACAATGTTTTCATGCATTGCAGCCACTTCTTCAATCTCGTTAGGAAACACGTTAAAGCCTGAAACTAGGATCATATCCTTTTTACGGTCAACAATATAGAAGTAACCTTCATCATCTACCGTAGCGATGTCACCTGTGGCTAACCAACCGTCTTTTAGAATTTCTTCTGTCGCTTCTGGTCGGTTCAAATATCCTTTCATTACCTGAGGGCCTTTCACCCACATTTCACCAGGCTCGCCCTTTTCGACACGGTTACCGTCGTCATCAAGAAGCTTAATGTCTGTAGAAGGAACAGGCATACCGATTGCGCCTTTATAAGCTTCAATCTGTGGTGGGTTAACCGCTACCACAGGCGAACACTCTGTTAGCCCGTATCCTTCAAGAAGCACTGTACCGGTGACCTTTTCCCACTTTTCTGCTACGGGACGTTGAACAGCCATACCGCCGCCTAAACCAAACTTAAACTTGCTGAAATCAAGTTCGCTGAATCCAGGCGTATTTAACAGGCCATTAAACAAGGTATTTACACCAGGTAAAATGGTGAACGGATATTTGCTAAGTTCGTTTACAAAAGCCGGCATGTCACGCGGGTTGGTGATAAGCAAGTTACGGCACCCGTATTTAACGAACATCAAGCAGTTCGCCAGTAGCGCAAAGATATGGTAGAGCGGAAGCGCGGTAACAACAAAGTCTTCGCCTTCTTCAATCACTGTTTCTAAAATTCCCGAGACCTGCTCAAGATTAGCCACCATATTGCGATGAGTAAGCATGGCACCTTTAGAAACTCCAGTCGTGCCACCTGTGTATTGAAGAAACGCTAAATCGCCGCTATCGATGTCTGGGCGTTTATATTCAAGAGATTGCCCTTTTTTAACCGCCGACATAAACGATGTCGTTTCAGGAAGATTAAACGAAGGCACCATCTTTTTAACGTACTTCACTACTGCGTTCACGATCCAGCGCTTAGGTGCCGGAAGCATATCGCCTAAAGCGGTCAGAAAGACTTCTTGTAGATTTGTATCTGCGATGACTTCTTCTAGAGTACACGCGAAGTTTTCAACAATAACGATGGCTTTCGCATTAGCATCATTTAGTTGGTGCTTTAACTCACGAGCTGTATAGAGAGGGTTTACGTTAACCACAACCATCCCTGCGCGCAAAATACCAAACATGGCAACAGGGTATTGAAGAAGGTTGGGCATCATAATTGCCACAGCATCACCGCGTTTTAGTCCGCTTGCCTGCAAATAAGCAGCAAATTGAGCTGATAAGGTATCTAACTCTTCAAACGTGATTGAATGCCCCATATTTATGAAGGCTTCTTTATTTTTGAACTTCTTTACCGACTGCTCGAAAATGTCTACTACAGATGCGTAACGATCGGCATCAATTTCTGCGGAAACGCGAGGGTCGTAATGCTTAAGCCAGGTTTTTTCCACCAAAACCTCCTCTACTTTATTCTTATACTATTTTATAAGCGCATGGGGAGCTGCACTTATATAACTGGTCTGATAACTTGCGAATAGTATAGGATGTGTAAAAAAAAATAAACGGCACAATTTACAATTGCTCAACAAAATGACGAATTAATACCCCTACATCGTCAGTATTTTCCATGTGAATATGGTGACCGCCTACTAATTGTTCGTATTGCGCATTTAAAAACCACCCCTTGCGATTGGGGAAAACAGTCTCAAGGTTTTTAAAACTGTTAGATGCACCAATAAAAAGAATTGGGCATACAATAGCACGCATTAGCGATTCTGCCTGCTTTTCTGTGAGTCTTAGTGTAGATTTTGTACGAAGCTTCGGGTCGCTCGACCAGAAGCAATGTCCCCCCGCATCTTGGGTTAAATTTCTCGATAAAATAGAACGCGCGTGTTCGGCAGGAATATCGGATACCTTGCACCTGGCTTTAACTGCGTCGTCTAAATCAACGATTCGCAGTTTATTTCGCGACTTCGCGTGACGACTCACTATTGCGTCACGCATTTGTGCTGCGGTTGTTTCTTCAGTTTCGGTAAGCGGCCCACAAGCATCAATACTTATTACAGCAGTGACTTTTTCCGGAAAAAGTGCGGCGAAAAGGCTCGCTAGTATTCCGCCGAGAGAGTGTCCTAATAAAATGACTTCTTCCCACGCTTGAGATTCTATTAGCGCATAAAGGTCTTGCAGGTAATCAGCTTGATTGTAATGTGCGCCTAGTGCACGGTGACCAGAACGACCATGACCAGCTAAATCTAGCGCAATAAAGCGGTGAGTTTGAAGGTATGGCGCTAACAGCCGTAAGCTCTCTGCGTTATCCAAGTAGCCGTGTAAACCAAGTACGACTTTGCCGACACCTTGATTATCTAACGCAGCTAAATGTAATGCCCCAATGTTAAATTCTGTTTCAATCATCTTTCATCCTTTGCGGCAATAAATCGCCGCGCGCTTTCCATGACCGTCCTAAAAATAAAAAAAAGGCGGCAATATTTTGCCGCCTCCATGATGAGATTTTTACTTCGCTTTATCCTGCCTTGCGGGCTGTATCGTTGCTTTTGTCTTGCTTCGTGTAGACTTAGATTTAGAAGGAAGCGTGGCCTTGCTCGGCGCATTTTCGTAACGAATTACGCGCGTTCGATTAAAATGCGGATACATCCAAGGGCCATTGAAGCGATAAAAGGGTGAATACCAACCTGTGTGGTAATTGAAGAAGTAAGTATTTACATCATAAACCTCTTGCTTCCTCCACATGTGGTAGTCATCGGCAATGATCGTGGGATAAATGTAGGGCTGCTCACCCACCATGCCCGCAGTTGGAGCGGTAACTGTACCTAGAAACGTTGCCGCACGCCCTTCTTCAAAAACAATTGGGTCGACGAAGCCATCAATTTGTACTTTGAATCGACCCGACGTCTCTCCATTTGTTGAAGGCTTGCCATAATGATTTAGCGGAAAATGAGCGAGTTCAATGAACGTTTTGTTGGGCTTATTTTCAACACCAACAATCATTCCTCCCCATCTGGCCTTTTGGCCTTGCGCGTTCGCCCCCGACGTAACCGCTTTCGAATAGCTAACTAGCTGCGTTCCTTCAGGCACTTCTATGCTATCTGGGACTATTGTGCAGCCCGCAAATAAAAAGACTGTAAGTAAAACTAAATACCGAGACATCGACGAGCTCCTATAAATCCTAGAAAATGCTGCGTTTGAATAAAAGTCAGTCTACAAGCACTGGGTTGTTTAAAAAATACAGTGAAATTTCGATTACAACCCGCCTCTACTTTCATGTATCTCTTTATGAGAAAAAGAAAAACCGAATACCAACAACCAAACATTAGCATTTATACGAATGGACAACCACTGCCGTTCAAACACTATGTCGCTTAAATGAGATAGATCATCCCAACCAACAATTTGTAGAGTATGTACGGTAGGCTTTTGTTCAAAATAAACAGCGGGTTTTAACAATTTGTTAAATTTATCTACGGTGTGAATTATGGTGCTTGGAATTGAACTACGCGTAGATGTCCACGCCGAACATAGATTGAATAGACTCGCGTTGCTGCTGCTTTTCAAAGCTTGTGTATGACGCTATGGCATTTTGAGAATACGTGTTGCCATCTTCACGAATGAATTGTTGGTACGCTTTGGCGTTATCCGTTCCCTGTTCGTCGGGCGCAACAACAATCGCCCTAGCAGACGATTCGCTTTGCCCTTTACTTTGCTGTTCAGGGTCTTTGTTAATTTTAGCGACACGGCCTTGCGAAGGTTCGGAAGACGGTACGGCGAAATTATTATTGATAATCATACAGAGTTAACTGAGGCAAGAATCGTACCATTGGGAAGCGAGCTTTAACCTTAAGACTCGCTCCTCTTTTCCCGTTGCTCGATTTATTTATTGTTAGTAATGGGCGCCCAATATTTGGCAGCGTGTCGTTACTCTCTGCCTGGTAATTTTTTCCACGTAACTTTATCGCGCAGATATACAGGTTCTACATTCACAGCATCAGATACTTCGCCTTTACTATGTGCATCTGTTGCAAGTTTAAGCATGTATTGCGCGTTTGGAAGTGTGATGTCAGACGCTACCTCACCACATACTTCAGACTTCCAGTTATCAAGCTCCTCGTAGGCAGACCAGCCGGTGCCAGCTGCAATCACAGCCGCGCCGTTTTCTTCTCTAAGTACTTTTAGCTGTTCAATAGCCATTTCGGGCGGACAAACTTGCTCTTCAACGCAAAGTACAAGCCCATTTTGCGACTGAGAGTAAACCGCGAAGTACACTTCCCCCATACGCGCATCAGACGCGACGGCAATCAATGCATCTTTGTGCTGAGTTTTAGACGCTACTTCAAACGCCATAGCTTCAAGCGTACTCACGCCCGCTACTTTTAAGCCTGTCCCTAACGCTAAACCTTGAATCATTCCCGACGCTATGCGAACACCGGTAAAGCTGCCTGGGCCTCGACCAAAGGCCAGTAAATCTAGGTCGCCCAGCGAAACCTTTGCTTCTTTTAACACCTCATCGACCATAGGAAGAAGTCGCTGACTATGCTGCTGAGGGCATATCTCGAAACGCGTTATGACGGTGTCTTTGAATTGAAGCGCAACCGAACAAGCTTCGGTTGCGGTATCTATAGCTAAAATGTTCATGTTTATCTCTTATTTCATATAAGCTGAAAACGGGGCTAATGGCGTAATACACGCTTACCGCTTTTTCAGTGCTTTAACTTAGGCTTCATCAATGCCGGCTAAAAATTTTTCCACTTCGTCCAAGCTTCTTGTTCTTTTCATATCTGGCAAGCTTCCGACGAAGGTTTTGGCGTAAGGCTTCGTCACTAATCGATTGTCACATATAACCAGCACGCCTTTATCTGAAGGATCTCGGATGAGTCTTCCCGCGCCCTGCTTTAACGTAATAACAGCTTGGGGAATTTGAATAACACCAAACGGGTTTGCTCCACGTTTTTTTACATCTTCCATACGGGCTTGAAGCAGCGGGTCATCAGGTGACGCAAAGGGCAGCTTATCAATCATCACGCAAACCAAGTCGTTGCCGCGCACGTCTACTCCTTCCCAAAACGCGCCTGTGCCCATTAATACCGCTTTTTCATCTGCAAGGTACGCATCCAGCAATGCTTGCTTGGTGGTAGTCCCTTGCACCAGTAGCGGATTATCTATCTCATCTTCTAGCTTCTGCGCAATTTCTCGAAGCATAGCGTGACTAGTAAACAACAAGAAACATCTCCCGCGACTTGCTTTGATTAGCCGTTTGGCTGTTTCTAGCAAAGTTTCGCGCATAGCGTAGCTGTTTGGTTCTGGTAAATATCGGGGCACGCAAAGCATGGCCTGTTCAGGATAATTAAACGGGCTATCTAATCCTAACGTTTCTGCGTCTTCTAAGCCCATGCGGCGCTGAAAGTGATCAAAACCGCCGTTTACCATTAAGGTTGCCGAGGTAAAAATCCACCCGCGCGGCGGCGATGATACGAAACGTCTGAATTTAGCGGCAATTGATAAGGGCGTTAAATGCATAATGAGGTGGCGCTGAGTAGTTTCATACCACAAACTTACATTTTCTTGCTTATTGTCGCTTAACGCATCTAACTGCTCTCTTGCAGCCACAACACGTTCATACATGTTGTCTAAATCTTTATCGCGGCCAATATGTAGCTTACACACTTCATGCAGTACACCCAGCGCTTCGGCCAGCTTGCCCACCTGCATGCGTACGTCGTCACGGTCTAACGCCTCAGCCCAGTTGCCGCGTTCAGCCGTATCTGGGAATAATAACCGTAAGTCAGAGGCAATCATCCTGCATTTGTCAGCCGCTTTATCTAGCTGACCAGCATCTTTTAGCACTGTTCTGAACAACAGCGTGATATCTTTCGCAATATCGTGAATTTGTCTTGTCGAAAGTGACTCGCCAAAGTAATCGCTGGCAATATCGGGAATTTGATGAGCCTCATCAAAAATAATCGCATCAGCTTCTGGAATAAGTTCGCCAAACCCTGTGTCTTTCAGTGCCATATCAGCAAAGAAAAGGTGGTGGTTTACCACAATAATATCAGCATCCAGCGCCTTTCTGCGCGCTTTTACCAAGTAGCAATCTTCATAATCTGGGCAATCGCGGCCCAAGCAATTATCCACTGTAGAGGTAACCAGCGGTAAAACACGGGCATCTTCGGGAAGGGTTTTAAGCTCCCCCATATCACCTGTTTTCGTAGTACTAGACCAACGTTTCACTTCTGAAAGCTGACCCAATACCTCTTTTTCAACCAGCGTAGAGTTGCCGCTGTGCTGCGCTACACGGTGTAGACAAAGATAGTTTGAACGGCCTTTTAACAGTGCAGTTTTTCGCTTGCTGCCTAAGGCCTTTTTTACCAGCGGTAAGTCGCGGTGAAATAGCTGTTCTTGTAAGTTTTTAGTCCCTGTAGAAACAATGGCTTTTCCGTCGCTCAACAATGCCGGAGCGAGATAAGCGAAAGTCTTTCCCGTTCCTGTACCGGCCTCTACTATTAAACTACTAGTGGTATCAATAGCGCGCTTAACCGCCTTTGCCATTTCAGTTTGAGCTTCGCGAGGTACAAACCCCTTGATAGCACCTGCAAGGAGGCCATCTGAAGAGAATACGTTATTAATTGTGGGCATGGTTTAAGCGCTGTCATTACTTTTCTACTTTAGGCCGCGCATTATGCCAAAAAGCCTATGGAATGCCCATTAAAGGTTTGCATTTTAGCGTCAGTATTTGCTACATGACGCCTTTTAGAGTCAAAGCAATTGTTAAATTTTTGATGAAAAGAATTTGTCTTCTAGAACAAAAAAATTAGCTTTTTAATCTTAACACTTAGGCGCAATATCCAGCTTGTAAATGTTTATACTCAACTATTAAACGAGGTAATTATGAAAGGTTTACGCTTTATAGGTTTAGGCTTAGTAGGTTTAAGCGCAATGGCGTTCTCTGTAATTGCAGCTGCGTCAGAAGAAGCACCTGCAGAGCTGGTAGCGGAATTAACCCAGTTCTGCAAAGAAATCGCTGAAGAAGAAGGTACAAAAGGCAAATCGGAAGACGTATTTGTATTAGAGTGCGTAAATGATGAGCTAGAAGCTGAAGGTTACCAGAAACTGAAATCTTTAAACTGATCTATTAAGGTGAGTTACTGATTCACTTTAACTGAATGATAAAGCCTCGCCAGAAATGGCGGGGCTTTTTTGTGCCCTGCTTTTGAGATGCCTTTTCGAGTTCCCTAGCATTGTATATAGCAATGCATGCGAAGGTGGCTTTAGTTAAACGCATCAGCGTTCAAAAAATGCATCAACCAAATCGGCGAGTGACTCCTCTAGCTCTTCTTCGAAAGCATCGATATCAATACCAAAGCTATCCATATATTTAGCCGCATTGTCACGGGAAAGTACGGCATTTTTTATCTGGAACTCAAGCTCTGGCAGTGTCTTGTCGTAGCGGGGCTTAATGGTCCATCGCAAACAATGACCATGGTTGTCTTTTAGCCTTTTTTTGGCAAATACACAAAACTCCTCGACGTAGTCAGCACCTTGCGGCCCAAGACATCCCGGTTCTATGCGGTACATTACCAGCAGCTTTTTATATAGCGGAAGTCGCGTTTCCATCACATCTTCAATTAGCTTAAAGAGTTGATTATCGGAAAGTTTGGAGGATTTTGCCAGCCAAGTAAGGGGAGAATGCGAGAAATTTCACACTCCCCCGTATCATTACTCTGCAAGCTCAGGATCTTTTATGAACAAGATGTCCATGATGATTGCAGGATCCCACTCGCGCATTTCTGCTTCGCATTTCAGTCGAATTTCGTCTAGCTCACTGATCGTTGCAATCGAGAATGCGTCATCCACGATAATATGGACTAACAGATAGACATCCCTACCCCGCTTACTAATTCTCACTTCCACATGTTCGTATGGGACGTCAGCCAACGTTTTTTTGAATTTTTTCTCGATTACCGCCGAGATAGCTTCAGGCGGCGCTTTGTTAATTACTTCATTAAGGCTTTCACGCAAAATCTTAAAAGGCACCGGCAACATTGCCGAACCAAGAATAATCAATAAAACAGGATCAACGTACGGCGACAGTGTTCTATATTCCGTCAACTCTAACGCGTAGGCCAAAATAAAAGCGAACAAGATGGATGCACTTAGCACGCCGTCTATCATCCAAGTGTGAGAATCCACTTTTACTAAATCAGACAGTAAATGCTTACCTTTTACTCGCATGTACAGAGAGATACTAAAACAGCCAACCGTTGCCACAACACCGTAGACCATACCAATACCATACTCAGCTGCGTGCCCACCTGCTAATAAACTCTGAACAGAGCTCGCGACGGCATACACACACGTGGCAATGATAATAAGCGACTTAAACATGTTTAGCGTAGGTTCAATTGCCGTGTAACCAAAGTGAAACCGGTCATCGTCAGGGCGTTGAACCAAATTGGCCACTTTAAGCGTTAGCATTGACATAACAAAAGCGATTAACGAGTACGCGGCATCAAATAAAATAGCGCCTGAGCTCGTTAAAATGGCAAAACCAAGCGCAATAATGACAAATGCGCCGGCAATATAAAAAGAAAGCGTTAATAGACGCTTCTCTTCAAGGTGATGGAAGCCAATGTCCATGAAAATCACTTCGAAATTAAGGTGCGCGGATTCTACTCCTATATTTTAAAAAAAATAGTGCTTTAAATAAAATATTGCTATTTTTTTAAGCAATTCAGTGATACATAGCGCCTATATTATTTCGACTCAACGCACTGCGTTTTTAGCACCCGTTTTAAACTATGAAAATCGTTACCCATCCTTCTATAAAAAGTTACTTTGATGCTGATGAAAGCCGGCAGGAAGTCGAGCAGGCATTCTCTCGAGGGCTTGCTTATGCGGGCCATTCCCTAATGGTGCCAGAGAAGTTTAGCTATCAAGTACTGCCTCACTTTAACGACCGTTATGCGTTGTTTAATCAAGGTGAGAATTATGAACTTATATCCAATGTTTGCTTACATCGACAAGCTCAACTTCTTGAAGGGCAAGGCCGGGCACGCAGCATAGTTTGTAAACTCCACTGCTGGGGCTATGACAATACAGGCCAGCTTAAAGGTGCGCCCCACTTTAAGGATGCCCCTAGCGGTCAGTTGAAAAAGGAATCACTGTCAGTGTGGAACGGTCTTCTATTTCGAGGGCGATCTCCTAATATGGACTTATCTGCCCTTGGGCTTGAGGACTATCTCGACTTTACCGATTACTTTTACGCCGGATCTGAAACCACGGAATATCAATTTAACTGGAAGACATTCATCGAAATCTATCTAGAGAACTATCACGTGTACTCCATGCACCCTGGGCTTCGCCAGTTTGTTAAACCCGATGATTTAGAATGGTCGTTTGGCGATGATTTTTCAGTTCAAAAAGTTGGGCTAGGCGACCAGCTTACCAAGCGCACAACACCGCGTTACAGAGAGTTCCAAGACGCATTATTGGCACGATTTGGGCAAACACTTCCTCGCTTTGGCGCAATATGGTGCTTTTTGTACCCTAATATTATGATTGAGTGGTACCCAGATATTATTGTCGTCAGCACGATTTACCCCAAGGGCGCCGGCGCATGTGTAAACCACGTTGAATTTTATTATCCCGAAGCACTTTATAAAGATATGCCAGACTACTTTACAGCGGAAAAAGCGGCCTATATGGAAACAGCGGTAGAAGATGAAGAAGCCTGCCTATTGCTAGAAAAAGGTCGACGTGCACTTTATTTATCAGGCGAAGAAGAACACGGTCCTATAGAACCGTTTTTAGAAGCGGGCGTGGCGCACTTTTACGATTGGCTTGCTAAACAGTAGCAGTCTTAGTGCTCTAAATAGTGGTATTTCACAAAAAAGGAGTTTTGATGAACAATTACAAAGGGTCTTGTTTGTGCGGGTCGGTAACTTTTAAAATTGAGGGTGATTTTGACAGTTTTTATCTGTGCCACTGTAAACACTGTCAAAAGGATACAGGTTCGGCCTTCGCAGCCAACCTGTTTTCAAGTTCGGCTATGTTAACTTGGGCATCGGGTGTTGACGCTGTAGTCAACTTCACGCTAGAGAACACGCGTCATAGCAAAAGTTTCTGTAAAATTTGCGGTTCAGCCCTTCCTTGTACTCAACTCGGTGACATTCTAGCCGTACCCGCTGGATGTCTGGATACAAAACTACTGATTAAACCTACTGCACATATCTTCGGCGTAAGCAAAGCTGCGTGGGAAGAAAACTTAGAAACCATCACAAAATTTGAACGTTTACCGTAACAAACATTGAATACTCATTCGAAACCTAATGGCTTTATACTAAACAAAATTCGCTGCTTGAATAACGGCAGGTCGATTGTTGCTCGCATTCACAACATTCTCCGCTTAACGTGTTCCGTTTTTGTCAAAAATAGCGAGTAACTTTTTCAGAAAATTCTATAGATCTCACAATTCCGCCTGTCGTCCCCCAACCTTTCAAAAAACATAAACCAATGATCTAAAAACACTTTATTGAAATGGCATATGCTGTGAATAACTCCATGTGAATACTCTCCTCCGTTTTTAAGCAGTATGGAGGCCGAAAAACCAAGGAGTTAGATATGAAAAAATTAACAATTGCTACACTAATCAGCGCCGCACTTTCGACTGCCGCGTTTGCCGGCAATGGTATCGAAAAAATAGACACCACATTTGCCGATTTGGATAACGATGACAACGGCTATATTTCACGAGAAGAAGCTGACGACGATGAGATTTATGCGCACTTTTCCAAAATTGATACCAATTCAGACATGCAGCTTTCAATTAAAGAGTTCAATGCTCATGTAACGAAGCACCCTCAACATTTCGATGACGACGTGCTTGCAACGGCAAAATCGATGAAAGAGAGTATGGGTACAGAAGGTACAATGGAAACGGAAGTTAAAGTTGATACTGATGTCGATGAAGTGGTTGCCGCGACGAAAGACAAAAGGCTGACTCACGAGCTAAGAGCTAAGACTGAGTTGAAGGCTAACGGAAACTTAGAAAAGACAAACGTTGACAAAGTCGCTGAAGATACTGTTGTTCACGATAATACGGTTATCGCAGATGAAGCGGTCATTGCGCGCAGTAAATTTGAGATGATGGACGCTAACAGCGACGGTAAGCTTACTAAAGCTGAAGCCTCGCGAAGTGGTGTAACACGTGATTTTGATAATATTGACGCAAATGACGATGAATTAATTACGCGTACGGAATTTAAGCGTTATCAGAGTAAGTCTGAAAATAACTCAAGTGATAGTTCTGAAGAGTAATGACTAAGTTGTACTAGCTCAGATTAGATCTGAGCTAGATTCTTTAGCATCTAACTTTCGGGTGTGGACTTAATCA
>NZ_JBHNYX010000057.1:0-23617 GCF_054960505.1 Alteromonas sp. G4i13
AGCCCCATCCTTGAGATGGGGCTTTTTATTTGACCGTTAAATTACCTTTCTATTGTTTCGTTCGTACTCTACCCTTAGCTTATCGTGGTTTTCTTAAACAAGGATTTGTAAAGTGAAAACGATGCGCTTTATTGGCATTCAAACCGTTTCAATATTTTTTATTCTCTTTTTCTCGTCGCTGCTATTCAATTCAAACGCCAGTGCCCAGCACGATGATACTAACTTCGTCATTGGAGAATTAACTCATCCTCGAGTAAGTAGCTTCTATAAACCCCTAATAGCACGTGCGTATCAAGATATCGGCATTGAGGTTACATTCGAAAAAGTGGGTGGGGAAAGAGGCTTACGGCTTTTGAATGAAGGAATGACAGATGCAGATATTACTCGCTATGACGTAGTGTCTCAGCCTGACAATAACATTGTAATTGTTCCTCCAGCACTGTCTCATGGTACCTCATTTCTATTGTGTATACGGGGAGCTGAGTGCAATAAAAGCATAATTCAACAACCAGATAAGGCAATAGCCGTCACTACCCGATTTTTCTTCAATACGCACACCAAACCTGGCGAGTTAAATGCTAACATCTTTGAATTTGATGACTTTCACCACGTCATAAATTTACTGCTCAACGGGCGATTTGACTACGCTATTTTACCGAGTGACTATTCTGAAGAAGCCATTTTCGATCAATCTGGAATTGAGTATATACCTCTAGTGGAACACGAATTGGTACACGTTATTCATAAGAAACATAGCCACTTAATTGACCAACTTTCTGCAGCAATCGCCAAGCAGCTTCAGCTACTCAAAGCCGCGGAGAGTGAATAAATAGAAAACGCCCGCATCAATTGCGGGCGTTAATTGAACAATAACTAGTACCTTCGCACTAGATATTTGCTCGTTAGTCGAACATATATTTAAGCGACAGTACCGTAGTACGACCATTTAGCGGTCTTCCGCGGACATAATCACCTGTTGAAATCTCTCCAAAAGGTGTTCCTTCTACTTCAGTTACTACAAATTCGTCTGTAGCATTGTTCATGTTTAACGACACTGAAAACTGGTCATTAACCCAATACGTAGCGAATAAGTTTACAAGGTTATAGCCTTCTTGTTTCAGGTCATTATTATCTTGTACGTAGTACTCTGTCGAACCTTGCAGCGAAGCACCAACTGACCAATTGTCAGTGACATACTCAGGTGTAATAGTCCAGATCAAATCAGCTTGACGTCGAGGCGTATTTCCTACGAGCGATTGGTCATTAACATCTTTACTGATTTCAGCATCTGTCCATGTTAAGTTACCTGACATCACAAAATTGTCAGTTGCATTCCAACGACCTTCTAGCTCAAGACCAGTTGCTTCGTATTCACGCATGAAAGTTAGACCACTTGTTACTTCTGCTTGCGTATCTTCAGTAACAGTATCAAACAAGGTTGCGTTAACCATGAGGTCTCTCGTACCGTATTTGTAACCTACCTCGAATTGCTTCGTTGTATCATAACCCGATGTTGTACTTGTTAAGCTGCCGTCTGTATTCAATGTACCGCCTATCTGCAATAAACGATCGGCTATAGCACGGCCACCTTTTGAGTAACGAGCAAAGAATGTCTGACTGGCGCTTAGAAGGTACGAACCACCGATTGAATAAGACGTATTATTCGCGCTGTAATCAACAATTTGAGAAGACGCACTGGCGCGATTTAAGTTGATGACACCACCGCTAATGAAGCCGCTGTTGATTGCTGAAGCATCTTCAATTTGCTCAATAGTTCCGTTACCGTTTAGGTCGAAGTCAGCATTTCCGCCGCAACATGAGCTGATGAGTTCACCTGAAGCTTCGGTCGTGTCATGACGTACCGATGCATCAATAAGAATGTTATCAGACAATTCAAAACCAACGTTCATGTACGGCGCTTTTGTTACATAGTTTAAGTCCCACTCCCACGAAAGGAAGCTTGGCGACAGTAAACCGTTTGAAACAAGTTCCACACCATCGCCATCGGTAATTGTCAGAAGCTGCGAATTGTCACCGTCTAGGGTCTGAATAAATGTCTGCCAGCTTGACCAGCTTGTGGCGATGTCCTGGTTTGAGTAGTAATAACCTACAGTGAGGTCGATACCGTTATCAAATTCTTTACGTAAACTGAAATCGTTGATCATGTTACCCAAATCGTTGATTCGAGTGTCGAACTGAAGGTTTGTAAATGCTTGTCCTGTGTACACTTCACCAGCGCCAGGTCCGTTCGCGAGCACAACACTTGTGCTGTCGCAATTCAGTGCATTTCCGTCACCGTCAGTAGCGCCGGCACAAAGTGCAGAAGCGAAATTCGATACATCGCCAGGGCCCGCTGGAAATCCATCAGTAAATGGAGCAATAAAACCACCTGAGATATCTGAAATACGGAACTTGTTTAATAAGAACAAGTTTTCAGCCACTTCGAGGTCAACTTCAACGCCAAATGAGTTTACTTTTGATTCGATGCCATCGCGGACGTCGCGATTCTCTGGGTTACCATAGCTGTCAAAAGTAGAAATGTTTGTGTTGTAAGCTGAGTTTAATGCCTGTGAGCTGGCATCGTAACCAGGTACCGGGCCATATTCACCATCGCCTTTCACCAATACCGGAGAAGGAAGGTATGTTGATACTTTGTCATCAAGGTTTTTATAGAAGAAACGGATGTGACCGTTATCTAGCATTTTGGTGATATTGAACTTAACTTGACCACCTTGATCGCCGTTGTAGCCTGTTTCTCGCGGGCCCTCTCCACCACGGGCAAAGCCAGCAATGTGGTAGTAAAGGTCGTCGCTAATTTCACCGCCATAGCGAAAATCTAAACGAAACTCTTCGTAATCGACGCCAAATGACGTTCCAATGGCACCGCCACCTACTTCGCCCGTGTTGCTGATTAAATTAATTACACCACCTGGCGAGTTACTTGCAAACGTCGACGCTGAACCACCACGTACAGCTTCTACATTAGCTACAGACCAGTCGTAGCGTAAGAAGTTGTCTGCATTACCGAAGTTGATGTCACCGTATTCCAACACAGGTAGGCCATCTTCATGTAGTTGCAAGAACTTGGAGCCACCTGTAGCAAGTGGAATACCACGAATAGTTATGTTTGCATTACCGCCACCACCAGATGATTCAGCACGAATACCAGGTAACGCGCGAAATACCTCAGCGGTAGAACGAGGAGCTAGTTTAAGAATATCGTCTTCATCGAATGCACTTACAGAAACACTAGCTTCTTGCATCGTTGCACCACCCGGTGCAGCGGTAACCACAATCTGTTCGAATTTTTCTTTCGACTTTGCGTCAGCATCAGCTGTTGATGATTCCTGTGCGATAACCGATCCCGAAAAAGCGGCGCAAATCGCTAGGGTCAAAGCGTTGAGTGTGTGATTTTTGTTCATTTTTTCTCCGGCAATGTTTTGAATTTGTTAAACCCAAGGTAGCCTCTGCCCCTTTAACGTAGGGAGGCGGCAACACGATCCAAACTTAATCGATTAAGAATTTATAACAAATAAACAACATTGTAAACATCCTGTGAAGAGTTTTTACTCTTGCGCAGCGTCTTATTTAACGTTTATATACTAAAGTTTTATCTATATTTAGCCTATACTACAATCATTTAGTATACTTAATTTTGTACGTTTCGCTCTATTCTGTACGACTAAATTTTCTTTTGAAGTAATGCATTAGTTTTGAGTCAGAATGTGATTAAGGCCTTATCCGGTTGATCACGTTTCAAGAATCAATATCACAAACTGAAATAGAACGAGACACCACCGACATGCTAATTGGCAATAGCTTTGTCGGCTTCTTGATGACGATATTTGCCTTTTCTGGCCTTGTATTTTTTTGAAAGCGACTCCCTTCAACAATTGATGCTAGCGGGAAATTTTTTATACTAGGTGTGCTTGGCTTGGTTTTTTGGTTTGATATTTTCGCCAGTGCTTTTCGCTACCATCGCTTTTTCATCAGTACATTACACCTTAAAGCTAAGAACAATAGTTTGATGGAACAAATGCGTATTGAGCGTAGTGAAACAGTTAAAGTAAACAAACTACTCATAGCGTCAAACGAAAAGCTCGATGCATCTAACGCCATCGCTATGTTCCCCGTCCATGGCGACAGTGCTGTTGATTTAATTTAACAGGCAGACCTGACTATGTATGATCAAAAGCATAAGCAAAGAGGCTCTATTGGCGTGTTTAATGAAACGTTGTAAAACGAAATAAAGTGAGAGCAGCGCCGTTCAATTTTATTAAAATTGATCGCTCTTTTATACAGAATAGCTCTGAAGAGAGTGATACCATAACAAGAGCAACATTTTTAATGGCTAGAGAGTTTGGCTGTAAAATCATTGCAGCGGGCATCGAAACTGAGCAGCAAAGGCAACATTTGTCCCAGCTTGGAACCGACTATTTGCAAGGCTTTTACTTCGCTAGACCAATGAACGCCAACGACCTTATTTCTTGGTATAACGAAAACTACTAATAACCATGGCTCAACTTTATTTTTATTACTCTGCAATGAACGCAGGGAAGTCCACATCACTCCTCCAATCAGCTTATAACTACCGTGAGCGCGGTATGCATTCGGTGATTTATACCGCAGCGCTTGATGATCGATTCGGCGTTGGGAAAGTCACTTCTCGTATCGGCTTACAAGCAGATGCCAAGCTATATGCAAAAGACGATGATTTGTTTGCCTCAATAAGCAAAGACTGCGAAGCATTAAAGCCCGACTGCATTTTTATTGACGAAGCACAGTTCTTAACAAAGGCACAAGTAAAGCAGCTCGTGGACGTAGTTGATGAACTTGATGTGCCGGTACTAGCCTACGGCCTGCGTACCGACTTTTTAGGTGAAACCTTTGAAGGAAGCCACTATTTGCTAGCTTGGGCAGATAAGCTATCTGAACTAAAAACCGTTTGCCATTGCGGCAAAAAAGCAAGTTTCGTGGTGCGTTTAGACGAAAATGGCAATGCAGTAAAAAATGGTGATCAAGTACAAATTGGCGGCAACGACACCTATGAATCAATGTGTCGCAAGCACTTTAAAGAACTGGTTTGGGACTAAATCCCAACGTCAAGTAACCTAACTAAAATAAGCGGTCACTGAACCTCATTTCTGTTGCGGGCTATAGCATTTATTGTCCGCTTCTCATTCTCAAAGAATTTGCCATTCGCCCTTCTGCTCTTTGCCAGATTTCAATCGGCGTTATCCAAACTTTCTCGGTACTATTTAGAGGTAGCAAGAAAAAGCATTAAGCATTCTTGCTAGCCACGAGTAGCCGTTTATGACCTGTATTTAAAAACACTTTTCTTAAACAATTAAGAAAACACTTGCGTATGAGTAAAACAACTACTATTGTTAAAACGTTGTAAATAATAAAACCTTTGTTTAACACACTCAGCAAGGTATGACTCATGAAGCACACCAGTACGTTTAAACCTGCGTTAATCGCTATTTCTATTACCGCCGCCCTTAACAGCGGTTCAGTAGTAGCACAAGACACACCAGACGACGAACAAGTAGAAATTATTCAAGTTTCGGGTATTCGAGGCTCTTTGATGCGCGCCCAAGCGGTGAAAATGGACAACGATTCCATTGTTGAAGCCATTTCCGCGGAAGACATTGGTAAGCTTCCAGACTCTTCAATCGCAGAATCACTTGCCCGCTTGCCAGGCCTATCAGGTGAGCGCGTAGGCGGACGAACGTCTGGTATTTCGGTACGTGGCTTCAAAGAAGACTTTACCGGCACCTCGCTGAACGGACGAGAGCTTATCGGTATTGGCGATAACCGTGGCGTAGAGTACGACTTATACCCTGCTGAAATCATGACAGGTGCCACAATTTACAAAACCTCTGACGCTTCGCTTATTGTCCAAGGTATTGGCGGTACAGTAGACTTGCAAACAGTACGTCCTCTAGCAGCCCAGGAAACCCTTACCGTCACTGGGGTCTACGAACTTGGTGGCAACGATTCAGATAATCCAGAGTTCGACAATAGCGGCAACCGTTTTGCTCTTTCCTTTGTAGAAAAGTTTGCAGATGACACGGTAGGTCTCGCACTTGCCATTGCATCAACGGAGTCCCCCAGAAACGAGAGAAAATACGGTGTTTGGGGATATGGTGAGAATGACGATGGTCAGGTGCTTCCGTTTGGTTTAGACACTCAGGCCATTAGCCGCGTGCTAGAACGCGACACGATTTCAGCCATTCTTCAATGGCGTCCCACCGATAGACTAGACATTGTTTTTGATGCGCTAGATATTGATTATTCCGACTCAGGTGTGATTCGCGGTTTCATCGAACCCTTCGCTGCGGCAAATGTAAGTGGTACAGGCATTAACAACTCGGGCACGCAAGTTAACGCGAATCCAGTACTGCGTACAGATCCCGCGCAAAAAGATGGCGAGCTTCAAACCTTCGGTTTAAATATCAAATACGACATAACCGATGAGTGGTCTCTTACTTTAGATGTGGCAGACAGTGAGTCGAACAAACGTGACTTGCGTGGTGAATCATACGCTGGTTTAGCGCGTTCTGGTGCGCTCGGCGAAGGGCAATTAGGTTCACGTCAATTCGAAATGAGCACTGATGGTATTTACTTTACCGGCAGTAGCGGCCTTGATGCATTCTCTGATCCCACCATGTTACAGCTTGCGGGTCCTCAAGTTTGGGGGGGCGGTATGGCTAACATTGCCGATCAGTTTACCACCGATGTTTTACAGGCAAATGGTCAACCTTACAGCTATTTCAACGCCCAAGACGGCTTCCTGAACTTTGCTGATTTTGAAGAAGAGTTGACCACAATACGTTTTGAGGCAGTTGGTTATGTAGATTGGGGAATCTTCAACACTTTTACGGCCGGCGTAAACTATAGCGACCGATACAAAGCAAAAGATAACAAAGGTTTCTTCGCAACCGCTTCATCTTATCCATTTTCTGAAGCGATCCCTGAGCAGTATCTGTACAACGGCTTAGCTGACTTAACCTGGGCTGGCATGGGTTACGTTGTAGCCTACGACGGCTTTGCCCCTTACAACGATGGTGAATATACGCTTAATGATGCAGGGCTTCTAGAGCCTGATCGTTTAGGTGATACCTACACCATTGATGAAGAAGTAACTACATTATACGCCCAGCTAGACTTTGAGACTGAAGTTCAAGGTTTCAATGTAAAAGGTAACGTGGGTGCACAATATGTACAAACGGACCAAAGCTCAACGGGTTTCATTGGTATTGTAGGCCCGAACTTTGCCGTGTGTGACGACGATGGCAACGAAGTGGTTGATGCGGACTGTATTATTACCGATGGCGATGATTACTCTCACTTCCTCCCTAGCCTGAACGTAAGTGTCGAACTTAATGAGAATCGCTATTTGCGTTTTGCGGCATCGAAAACCATTAGTCGAGCACGTATCGACCAAATGAAAGCATCGGGCTTTGTTAAGTTTGATCAAAATATTGAACTGATTGCCACAGAAAATTCTGAGGCAGCGGTGAGAGAGTTCGGGTCGCCTTGGTCTAAATTTACAGGTAACCCAACCCTTCGTCCGTTAGAAGCCAACAACTTTGACATTTCATTTGAAAACTACTTCGATGAAGAAGGTTATGTCTCAATTGCGCTTTTCTATAAAGATTTGGTTAATTGGACCCGCGACGGTAACCAGCTTATTGATTTCACGAACGACGTGACCAATGACGGTGCTAACTACTTCATCCCTGGATTCCATGACAGGATAGTGGACGTTGCGGGTAACTACGGCCCGCAAGACACGCCTTACGAAGTGGGCGATTTAGTAACTCCGCCAGACCAGGGCTTCTATTCATTCTTCGAAGATGGCCTAAAAGGTGAAATGAAAGGGGTTGAGCTAACGGCCAATGTTCCTTTGAGAATGCTCACTGACTCTCTGGATGGATTTGGTATTGCCGCTTCTGCGACAATCCTAGATGCGGAGCTTGAAGATGGAACAGCCATTCCAGGCCAATCAGACAATACGTACAGCATTACAGCGTACTATGAGATGAACGGCTTTGAGATTAGGGTTGCGGCAACCGATCGTTCTGAGTTCCTTACGTATCAGCGTGGAGGTTCAAACAAAATTGAGCCTGCAACTCGTAACGCCGTTACCCAAGTCGATGCTCAAATTAGCTACGATTTTGCAGATAGCGGAATTGAGTACTTGGAAGGGCTAAGAGTGTCGTTACAAGGCGTAAACCTGACTGATGAGAAAGAAGAAACCATTGATGATGCGGGCATTGTTACGCTCCGCCGCGAGTTTGGTCCTTCTTATATGCTAAACCTCAACTATTCGTTCTATTAAAAGGGACCATCCCTTTTGAACGCACGAAAATAATGGCACGCACCTTTAGATAGTGGATACGTGCCTTGCATTACTGCCATGTAAAGTGTGGCAGTAATGCGCAACTCTGATACTGTTTAATTTCACCCTTCTTTTATTGCAGAGCCTTTAATGACAACACCACTCCGAATTGTTATTGCTGGAGGCGGCACAGCAGGTTGGATGGCTGCCAACCTTTTAGCTCACCGCTGGGCTAATCAAGCTGTGACCATCACACTCATAGAATCAGAAGACATTGGCACAATAGGCGTAGGCGAAGGCTCGACACCTACTCTCAAGCGTTTCTTCCAAACTCTTGATATTCCTGAGTATGATTGGATGGAAGAGTGCCAAGCAACGTATAAAGTTAATATCAAGTTCACGGGCTGGAATGGCAATAATTCACACAGCTACTCTCACCCCTTTATTAGCCAGCTAGATGTTTTTAGTGAACGAGCATTTCACGTTAATGCCTTAACCAGAAGGCTGGGTCTCGATGTTGAAACTCGACCTGATAAGTTTCTTATGGCGGGGTATTTGGCAAAGAAAAACCTTGCCCCTCTTCCCTCACATAATTTTCCATTCGATATAGAATACGGCTACCACTTTGACTCTCTAAAACTTGGACGATTCTTACGCGAGCGCGCTAAATCAAAAGGCGTATATCACGTTGTTGGTAATATTGAATCGGTGCATACCTCACCATCTGGCGACATTTCACATCTCGTTTGTCAAGACGGACAAAAACTTGATGGAGATCTGTTCATAGATTGCACGGGTTTTTCAGGACTCCTTTTACAAAAGACGCTAGGCGTACCGTTTAGGGACTTTAGTGACAACCTATTCAATGACTCGGCCGTTGTGTTGCCTACACCAGCATGCGCTAATTTACCGGTTGAAACCGAGTCGGTTGCCATGTCGAACGGTTGGCGTTGGCAGATACCGCTTCGCAACCGCACGGGAAACGGATATGTGTATAGTCAGCAGTACCAAGAGAAAGACGCTGCAGAATGTGAATTGCGACGCGCATTGGGGATGGAAAATACCGATGTTGAAGCAAAGCACTTGTCTATGCGTGTAGGGCAATGTGAAAGGCACTGGGAGAAGAATTGTCTTGCACTAGGCTTGTCGCAAGGGTTTATTGAACCTTTAGAAGCAACGGCACTACACCTAGTTCAAACGAGCATCGAGCTTTTCGCGGACAACTATTCTTTCAACGAAACAAGTGCTCAACAGAGACAGGCGTTTAATCGGGAAGTTTCAGAGCGCTTTGAACGCGTCCGAGATTATATCGTGTGTCATTACAAGCTAAACGGGCGCAACGACAGTGACTACTGGAGAGACAACAGAGCTAATATGAAGCTGTCCGAATCACTGCTTAGTTTACTTGATGTGTGGTACAGAAAAGGGGATATTGTTGAGGAAATAAAGCGGCAAGGTATTGGTCGACATTTCAGCACTACCTCATGGCATTGTTTGTTGTCTGGCTATGGTGTATTCCCGCCACCGGCACTCAATCAGCCCGCTTCTTTGAAGGAAAGCGGCGACCTTTTTGAAGAAAAGAAACTTGCCGCATTTTTTAATCGCTGCTCGTTAAACTTTGATAAGCAATCTACCTTATTTAACGCGGGCTGAACCTCTTGGCTCAGCCTATACCGTCTCGCCGACTTGCAATTCAAAAGGCAGCGTACTCTTTGCTGTTACTTGATTAAGCAGTGCTTTTGTTGCTTCTACGCCTTTGCCACTACTGGATTGGCAAACTGTAGTAAGACGCGGGCGCGCACGCTCGGCTTCCCCAATACCATCAAACCCTGTAATTTTCAGCTCTTCCGGTACCTTAATATTCATATCCAAGGCTAAGTGAAGTAGCTCAAGGGCTATAATGTCACTCATACACAAAACCACATTAGGTCTTGGAGAGCTGGTCAGTACTTCTTTGGCAGCCTGTCTTGCAAAATGTCTGTCACTTTCTGGAAGGTGCCAAATACGCTCATTGCTTACCGTGATGTTCTTTTCTTCAGCGGCCCTTAAATAACCATCAAGTCGACGGTGAGCAATTGAGCTGTCTACGTCAATCAACGGACTATCGTAAATACGACATGTAGAAGGCGAGTCAATCAGGCGAAGCCCAAAAATTGCCACATTATCACCTTCATTTAACGCATGAGACGCAACGCGATAGGCCGCCTCTTCGTTATCAATATTAATAGATGGTTTGTCTTCGATATCAAAGTCAACGGTGACCACAGGTTTTGGCGACACTGCCAACTCCGCTACCAAGTTGCTGTTGCGCGGTTGTCCGTAACAGATAAAACCATCAACAAAATCTACAACATCAAGAATGCTGTCAGAGTCGCCCGCGTACAGTAACAAATGCTTGCCATTTTCTTGAAGCGCAGAAGAAACACCTTTAATAAAAGTACTCGCGACGGGGTCACTCACCATATATGAAATGCTGTCGGCTAATACTAAAGCCACAATATTTGATGTGCCCTTTCTGAGGATCTGTGCTGCTTTATTGGGGCCGCTGTAACCAATCTTTTTGCACTGCGCTAAAATCTCTTCGCGCTTCGCTTTTGATAATTGGTCCGGGCGGTTAAACGCA
The DNA here is from genome assembly GCF_054960505.1 of Alteromonas sp. G4i13. Taxonomy (NCBI): domain Bacteria; kingdom Pseudomonadati; phylum Pseudomonadota; class Gammaproteobacteria; order Alteromonadales; family Alteromonadaceae; genus Alteromonas; species Alteromonas sp. G4i13. The sequence continues at coordinate 10,971 of NZ_JBHNYX010000057.1, forward strand.
TTTGAAATGGTTGCCGTTGAAACGCCCAACTGTTCAGCAACATCTTTTAGGGTAAGTTTTGTTTTATTCATTATTTTTAGCTCTTTTCACGAAACTAACTACCCAGATTTAAAAACAAAAAAGGGTAGCAAGCGTGCGCTCTGACTACCCTCTGACTATATCATTAACTTAAACGTTTAACGCGTGAAATTTAGCGCTAATTCGATGAGTTGTGTAACAAATTGCTCAATGGCTTAATTTTTAGAGATTTTCGCTCTTAGCGCGTGCCAAAGATTTTGTCTCCAGCATCTCCTAATCCCGGTAGGATATAGCCTTTCTCATTCAATCTATCATCGATTGCGGCGGTAAAGATATCAACATCAGGGTGTGCTTCAACAACGGCTTTAATGCCTTCAGGCGCAGCAACAAGGAATAGTCCCATTATTTTTCGACAGCCTTTCTTTTTCAAAAGGTCGATTGTTGCAATCAAAGTACCGCCAGTGGCTAGCATCGGGTCAACAATTAGTGCAGTACGTTCATCAATATTTTTAACCACTTTATCAAAGTAGGCGACCGGCTGAAGCGTATCTTCATCACGGTACAGACCCACTACGCTAATCTTCGCATTTGGAATTAGTTCAAGTACCCCTTCAAGCATACCTAGGCCTGCACGAAGAATAGGAACGACAGTAATTTTTTTGCCTTTAATTTGTCTTACTTCTACCTCATCGCCCGACCAACTTTTAATCGTCGCTCTTTCAGTAGGCAGTGTTCGCGTTGCTTCATAAGTCAGAAGGTTCCCTACTTCAGAGGCAAGCTCGCGAAAGTCTTTGCTGCTAATTTTAGCGTATCGCATAAGCCCTAGTTTGTGCGCAATAAGCGGGTGGGTAATTTCGTGAACGGCCATGTAAGACTCCTTGTAATCGATTTAGCTATATTTTAACCCAGAAGTATTTTAGTTAAAGCGATTAGTCGTAAAAATATGTTTATTCAATGCTTTAAAACGCCACATCAACGCTAGACAGAGTGGATAAATGCTATAACCTAGTGCGTAGGCTATAGCCACAGTTCGTGGCGCAATTCACGATCATGAATGTATAGCGCTCGCTATGAATTGTCGTAGTTACGCGCTAATGAGATCGATTGAGAAAGTTTCAGGAAGTTCAATTTTCTCATAACAGCCGAATCAAACTTACTATTCAAACCATGTTTATCTATGTCAAAAGGAATTGTTTATGCATTCTTACGCTAAACGTTTTCGCTATTTTGCTGTAATGGCACTGAGTTTCTGTGCCCATAATGCCTTTGCACAATGGGAGCAAATCACTCCTGAAAATGAGGTGGTGGTATCAGTACCTGGCGGCGGTGAAAAAACCGTGTACCCATCATGTTCTCTTCCCGCTTTACCGGGACCAGAGGGGTTAGCACCCAACCCATTCTCGTTTTATTTCGAACAAGGAGAAAGTGATAACCTACTTATCTACTTCAATGGTGGCGGCGCCTGCTGGGACAGTGCCACTTGCTTAGCGTCAATGCAGCTTGAGTTTGACGACAACCCGATGTCGCGAGCCGCATATAACCCATCAGCCGTAATCGAAAATACGCCATTTATTTCAGGCGGAATATTTGAAGATACACAAGAGAACCCTTTTCAAACTTGGTCAAAAGTTTTCATTCCCTACTGTACTGGCGACCTACACTTAGGCTCAAAAGACACGCAGTACGTTGACGAGCTTGGTATCGTTACAGGTCTACCTGGTGCCGAAGTTACTTTAAAGCACCGTGGTCACGACAACGCGCTAGTTGTTATGCAGTGGATTAAAGAAAAACTGAACAACGATGATTTATCACCCAACAAAGTTCTACTCAGTGGAAGCAGTGCGGGCGGTTATGGTGCAACGTTCAACTTCCCCTACTTCCAATCGCTGTTTGGTCGCACAAAGGTTGCCCTCTTCGCTGATGCGTCGCTTGGTGTTATATCCCGAGGCTTTACGCAAACAGTCCTAAACTATCAAGGGCCATGGGGGATAGAAGATACACTACCACGTAATTTCCAATCACTGATTGGCAATTTTAACCATCTAACGCTCAATAAGCAGGTGATGCTGCGATTAGCTTATCAGTACCCTTGGAACCGTTTTGCGCAATATTCAACAGGAACCGACATTGTTCAAATTCAGTTTTCTAAAATCTCTGATCAGGTCTCTAGAGGTAATTTAGACCCAACGACATGGGGTGTAACAGAATCTGATTTAGGCTACATACTTGGCTGGCAGCTTCAGGCTAATGCGTCACTTCATGCGCTGTCAGCTTTCACTTGGAATTATCAATTTTACCTTGGTGAAGGCACCTGCCACATGGTGCTAAACGATTTTTGTGAAGATAATGCCTTCCCAGTATCCTCACCTAGCCCATTTTATCATGAGCAGAGTGCGCGAGGTATTTCCTTTAACGAATGGCTACACACCTTTGCTACGTCACGCCGCTTTAGAGAAAATAGCGCGGCATACTATCACTAGGAAACGTAGTGCGAACTTGTAATAAAAAGTAATCAATAACATGGCAAGTCCAACCCAGCAGTGGTTGGATTAGCCATATTTTCACCTGCGTTAACACGCCGCGATTACGAACATTTTAAGTCTCGCTGAGTGGGTAATAATCTATAAGGACTGGTATTAAAACTAGGATTTGTCGTTCCTTGCTGTGCATTTATGCAGCAACAAATTAACACGCCCTACTACCCAACTTGCAAAGTAGCGCCATCAGGCATAGTTACTTCAATTTTCATGTTCCCGCCAACCGCAGCTAAATATGCAGCCGCACGTTGAAGTGAAACGTCCTGAATACGTTTTGATTCCAACTTACTTACACCAGAAGCTGTGACCGATAACGCCATTGCTACGACTTCCTGTTTAACTCTGTGCTGCTTTCTGATGTCACCTAATGTGATTTCTTTCATTGTCTTTTACCGAGAATTACGGGCATTAAAAAAGCCCAGATGGTGATACCTTCTGGGCTTTTGCAAAACGTTCTACCTGCAGTGCCCAGAAGCCAATACTTGCCCCTGAACACCGACGGTCAGGTGCAATCAGTAATTAAAATTATAAAAATAACCAGTTGAAACGTTTTGCATGATAATTCTCTTTTCACAATGTGCTTGTACAATCGGCCCTTTGCCGCGACTAAGCTAAATGTATTGGCCTCGGTGCTTTTTAAATATATAGCAGCGGCCTTCTGTCACTTATCCTTAACCATACCATGTAGATAAGCAATAGCAATGACTTTCCGAAAAGGAAAGTGCCGAAAGCCGGCTATAAGCGCTTTATTAGGCAAGTAGAGGCTTTAAAAAACGTACGCTATCACCCACCGCCGCTTGCTTAAGTGATGCTAGAAAATTGGGGACCTGGTCGCTTCCTTCTTCAGGAGACCAGCTTGCAAAACCTTTATCATCGGTGACTTCGTAAGGCCCTTGTTTAACTTCCATGAAAACTACTGGGCTATGACACACCGTTGCGTGCCAGGTATTAGGAGGAATCTCAATTCCGCAGGTCTCTCCACGAGCGGTTAGCGTTACTCTGTTTTCGACTTCGCCATCGTCGCTGAAAAATAGAATGTCTAATTCGCCCTCTACCACCATGAAGAACTCCCACTTATGAGACTGTACATGTCGATGAGGCCGCACGTAGGAGTCAGGCATCATTGCAATAAACAAACGCTGTACCATGTCGGTATAAGATTTATGTACGTTCAAATTAGCCCGTCGGCGAGGACTTTCCTCAGCCGACTGTTTAAGCGTTTCAAACAACGCTTTATCAAAATACTGAATCTTATCCAACATCACACCCTGTCTATTATTGCGCTAGTAATTTAAAGCGTATCGCTCCTCCCCCCGATGGCGCAAGCTTTAATGACAAGACATCGGCAGACGTCACTACCTTTTTCTCGATGTTCATTGCGTAGGGGTTTGTTTTCCAATGCGCTTTCTCTCCATCCAGATAGAGCTGCGCTTCATACTGCTGACCTTCCTCTAGAAAGGTTAGCGGTAGTGATAATTCTCTGGCTTCTTCATTCGTAATCGCACCAACAAACCAATCGTTTTCAGAGTAGGATGTGTGCTTGCTCGCTTTACGCGCCATTACAATATATTCGCCCACTTCTCCTTGAAGCGCTCTACTATGAGACCAATCTGTAGGGACGTCTTTGATAAACTGAAACGCCGGTAAATTATTCTCATAATTACGAGGTAAGTCTGCTGCCATTTGGATAGGGCTGTACAGCACTACATATTGGGCCAGTTGCTTGGCAAGCGTTGTTTGAGGGCGCATAACCTCTCCTTTGCCCCACTCTATTCCGCCGTCATTTTTTCTTATGTAGTCAAAATTGAAAATGCCAGGTGTGAAATCCATCGGACCAGCGAGCATGCGAGTAAACGCCAACATGGGAATATGGTTAGGCGGATTAGGTGCCGCCCACCCTGAGTTGTATTCCTGACCACGAGCGCTTTCTCGCGATATCCAGTTCGGATAAGTACGGCGAAGGCCGGTATCTTTTACCGATTCATGAGTGTTGATGGACAACTGATATTTCGCAGCGGTTGTGACGTTTTTAATGAAATGATTTACCACGTCCTGGCTGTCGGTATATTCATAGCGCAGTACGTTGTTGTCGTCGCGCACTTTGAGATTTTGGCCATGGGCAACATAGCCCGTTTTAATTTGAAAGCCCCCCAGCTTGTTGTACAGGGCAAAACCGTCTTCCATCTGCGCTTCGTAGTTGGTTATTCCTCCTGATGTTTCATGGTGTCCTATTAACTTCACGCCAACTTTCTCGCCGTAGCTGGTCACCGCTTCAATATCAAAGTCTGGATAACTTTCTGTGAAAGAAAATAACTCTGAATTCGCTATCCAATCACCATCCCAACCTTTATTCCAACCTTCAACCAATACACCATCAAAACCGTGTTTAGCGGCGAAGTCCATGTATTGCTTTGTGCGCTGAGTAGTAGCACCATGCTTGTCTCCAGAGCCCCACGTATACTCATCAATGTGCATTCCCCACCAAATACCTATGTATTTTCCTGGTTCAACCCAGCTCACGTCACCGAGTTTATTTGGCTCATTAAGATTCAAAACAAGGTATGAATTAACCAAATCCGTTGCGTCATTTCCTAACGTAATAGTGCGCCATGGAGTAACAAAACTGCCAGTTTTATGCACCAAACTCCCGTCGTGACGAGGTGCCAGCGACGCTGTAAAACGCCCTAACTCTTGTCTTTTAAGGCTCATACCCGCGTAATCAACAAGGGCAGCTTCATGAATAGCGACATGAGTGCCGTTTTCATACTTCACCGTGAATGGCGTGTGAGCGGTGTGAACGTCTTGCAGATTAGTGGATTGATAAACATATTCATATCTATCTCGACCATGGGCAGGGATCCAAAACGCTTTTGCTTGATGAGAATCGACTAAGTTAAATTCAGTCAGCTCTCTAGTAATTATGCGATTACCGCTTGCAGGTAGCTCGTAGCGAAAGCCGATACCATCGTTAAAAACTCTGGCTCTTACAAGAAAAGTGCGGTCTTTATCGCTAGGGTTATAGAATTTGACCAAAAGCTCATTGTGGTTGTCGCGAATGTTTCGCTGCTCTCCCCACGGCTGCTGCCATGTTTGATCCACCGTATTCCTGCTTATCTCTTCTACTTTAAAGTCGCGATATAAAGGGGCGGCTTTTGCAAAAGTAAAACCAAGCTTACCGAGCCCTAAAACGGGTTCTCCGTTAAATGACACCCGATATTGCGCTAATTCGCCATCATCTGTGAACGATAACTTTACTTTTTTATCTGGGGAGAGAACCGACAACTCATTAGCTATTGAAGGCAAGGAGACGGCCAATAGAAGGAGCAAAAATACGCGCATAAAATATCCAACAAAAGTTGTTAACCTAATGTTAGTATCAAGTAATAGCGAATTTTTGCAACCTATTTCTTAATCGATTAAGTCTATTTTTTGGTTAGCGCTTATTTTTCTTCATCCTACGGCTTTGTTCTTGACGCTTCTCTTCTCGTTTTTCTTTCCGATCTTTCTTATCCGGCGTTAACGAGCCTGTTTTGAATTTTGCTTTACGCTTGGCTTTCGCTTCAGCTTTCTTCGCCGCCTCAAGTGCCATTTCTTCTTTTTCGACTTCCAGCATTTCTGGTGTCTCAAGGGTTATTCGCCCTAACTTACCCGACTGCAGTTCTTTAAGCAGGATCTCGCATATTTTATGAAGGTTTACACGACCACCCGCTTGAATTGCCCCACGCGTTTTGGCGGCGGCTTCCAGAAACTCTATTTCAGTATCTGGCAACTCGTCCAGCTTGTAGCGCTCCTTCATTACCTCTGGATACGCTTTAATGAGGTAATCTGCCGCAAAAAAACCGACATCGTCGTATTCCATGGCAGTATTTTTAACAGCGCCCGATGAAGCTAACCGATAAATTGAATGTGGGTTTTCAAGCTTAGGCCACAGTACTCCCGGTGTATCAAACAAGATAATACCGCTGCCTAAATTTATGCGCTGCTGGCTTTTCGTTACAGCGGGCTCGTTGCCTGTTTTAGCAATGATTCGCTCGGCCAAAATATTAATTAGCGTCGATTTACCCACGTTAGGTATACCTGTGATCATAGCTTTAATTGCTTTTGGCTGACCTTCTTTATACGAACAAATGCTTTTAACCAGCTGCATGATTTGCTTGCTGTTGCCCGGGTTATCGCTAGAGGTCGTGATCGTCTTCACGCCGCGCTCTTTCTCTAAGCTCTCCTGCCAGCGCGCAGTAATTTCTGGGTCTGCCAAATCATACTTATTAAGAATTTTAATACAGGGCTTATCGCCGCGTATTTTTGCAATTTCGGGGTTTTCACTGGAATATGGAATACGCGCGTCAAGCACCTCAATAAGAATGTCTACTTGATTAAGCGACTCTTTAATTTCTTTCAGGGCCTTGTGCATATGCCCTGGGAACCATTGTAATGCCATGGTTGTTTCCTATCGTAATCGAGTTGAGGGGAGTGTGCTTAACGGGTTAATTCATAAGCGCAGATATTCACAGCGCTGGCTAAGTTTAACGAGTCAATCTTACCGCTTCCCGCAATGGTATACGCCGTTGCGTTTAGCTTTGATAGTGCCTCAACAGGCACGCCACGGGCTTCGTTACCAAACAGATAACACTGATAATCACCAAAGGTGTTAGAGGTGATATTACTACCATTCATATCCAAGAAAGCGAAACGTTCGAACCGCTCGCCTAGGCTTTCAAGCGCCACGTTTAATTCCATGTTTACATGGAAAATAGCCCCCATACTTGAGCGTACAACTTTCGAGTTGTATGGATCTACGCTATTTGGGCTTAGTAATAATGTAAAATCCCCAAACCACGCTAGCGTTCTTAGTATGGTGCCTAAGTTGCCAGGGTCTTGAACTTCATACAAATAAATGTACTTTTCGGCACTGGATTTGTTTGCTGAAATGCTGGTTTGTGACCGCTCTGAATATAACGCGGAGTTAGGAAGTGGAACGCGAGCAATAATACCTTGAGGTGACTTAGTATCGCTGAGTTGCTGCATTTGTTGAGACGATACCGTTTCTACCTTCATATTAGAGACTGAAGAATCAAGTTTTTCTTTCAGCCACGCCTCATAATCAGCTGTCACATAAAGGGTTATATCACCTAATGTACTGCTGTCATGCTGAGCAACATTAATTAACTCTAAAACTAAGTGCTCTCCTTCCACCAAATAGAATCCGAACTGCGTTCTAAATTTCTTTTGATGAAGCTTTTTCACGTCACTTAGTTTCATTTGCACTGCCCTTTTTATAACTTTCGGCGCAAGTGTAAGGTATGAAACCCAAAACGCAAAGCGGCAACGCTTAATAGTGAAACAAATAATGAGAGAAAAAGATTGTAGTGGAGAAATACAGGATAAAGGGGAGTATCAAAAAGGCGTTTCAAATATACTTGTAAACGCCTTTTTAATTACCGAGATACCAAGACACCTAAAGCGTTCCAACGTTTGCGTGGCTCACCAATTGGAATACATAAGCAGGCCTCTTCTTTTTCACTTGGTAAAATCTGACATACAACATTTGCACTTTTAAACTCGTGAGCAAGTTCTGTTGCAAATATTTCCGTCACACCTTCCACCAGCACAAACTCGTTTTGCTTTTTCAACGCTGTAGCCAACTCTTCTACCGCTTTTAGTGAAAGGGGCCACAAAGTACGCAATACTCTTAACGATGCAACTGAGGTGATATCGCCACCTTGAATTTGTACTTTAAACATTGAATTACTCGTCTAATGTTGTTGCTTCTTGAGTATCATCACTCGTTGACGCTAATGACGTGCCAGCGGCAAATCCACCCGCACCTGCTAAACCAATACCAACGACACCAACTCCGATTTCACCAAGCGTTGCAGCGCCCGCAAGAGCAATGGGCACAGTTGCTAACCCTGCTGTGCCAACAATGGCAATACCCAAACCAATCATAGCAATGCCAACGCCTAGCTGCTCCCAACCATCAAAGCCGCCGGACACCATCTCAATTTCACTTGTATTTAACTCTTTCATTTACATTTCCTTGTTCTATTAGGCTTCCATTCGAAGCCAAAAACAGGGTAAAAAATGGAATAACAAATAGAAACTGTTCGATGGACGGGTTTTAAAACACTTAAGAGCTAAAGCACCGTCCAAACTGGTTTGGTTCGCTTTTTTTCCTACTGTTGGTCAGCTACAACATAAATTTCACCGTCGTAAATACCTTGGACGGTAAGCTTCTGGCTTGCCAGTGCCTGAAGGTAATCAATATGCGCTTGTTCCACTTTCTGTCCAGGGACAATAAGCGGAATACCAGGCGGATACGGTGTAATTAAACCTGCTGCTGTGCGTCCAACACTGTTTTGCCATGGTATGGCTTCCCTGGGGCTGAAAAACGCTTTTGACGGAAGGTCGTCTAAATGAATTGGCGGAATGTCTGCCGGTAACGGACTCTTGCTCTTGCGCTTGCTTAGGTTAACGGCGCCATCATCAAGACGTTTTAACGCGTTGTATAGCCTTACAATTTTAGAGCGCATTCCACCTAGCGTAAGCAGTACTAGAATAGTGCTATGAGTAAACTTCTCGATTTCTAAACCAACTTCGTCCATTAAGAAACGATGTATTTCTTGGTTTGAATAATCAAGCGCCGATACGTCAATTAAGATTTTAAGCGGATCATGCCCAATGTTGTCACTTTCAAAGTGAGAAAACATATTCGCAAAGTCACTAGGCGAAAGTATTTTAAGTCGCTTAAACTTGGCCATTTGCGATTTGAGTTCGGCAACATTGCTCAATAGCTCATTAAGGATTTTGTAGCCTTCCATTTCCAGCTGCTGACGACATACATCAAGCGAGGCAATGAGTTGATACTTGGGCGAGGTACTGGTGTGAATTGCAAACACTTCTTTAAAGAAGTCTTTATCGAAATCTGGATCGTTTACATGAATAAAGGATGCTTGCGAGAACGCCGACACCACTTTGTGCGCAGAGTGAGTAATATAGTCTGCCCCAGCGGCGATAGCCGAGTAGTCACGCAATGCAGGATGGAACAAGGAATACGCAAACCATGCTTCGTCAATGAACACTTTAATGCCATGCTCGTGGGCTAAATTTACGACTTGCTTAAGGTCAGTCAATAACCCGTCGTAGGTACAGCCCGTCAGTACGATAAGTTTAGCATCAGTATTTTCTTCAATAAGCTGCTTAATTTGCGCCATTCTAGGCGGTGAGAAAATACCGTATTCAGGGTTAAATACACTGTCTAAATACACTGGCATAGCGCGCGCCTGAATAATGCCGTAGTGCACTGACTTGTGGCAGTTTCTGTCGGCAATAACTTTGTCGCCCTCACGCAACAGCGTCTGCAAAATAATTTTGTTTGATGTCGAAGAGCCGTTTGTGACGAAATAGGAATGACGAACTTCAAATGTATTCGCAACAGCGGCTTGCGCTTTACCAATAGCGTGAGTGCCATCTGATAGTGAGCCCAGCGAGTCTACGCTTACCGATAAGTCACTAACAAACACGTTACGCCCAAAGAAACGATAAAAATCACTGATATAGGGTGAATTTCTAAAGCTTGCGCCACCGCTGTGACCTGGCGTATGCCACGAGTCGTTAGACTCTACCACATAGTCTTTGTATTCAGTCCAAAACGGCGTTTCGTTTCTATCATCAAAGTCGTTGATGATATAACCCAAAATAGACTCTGGGTCTGAAATAATGTCGTTACGATAGAAGAACGATTCAATGCCATTGGCTTGGTTTACAATATCCAACCCTTTTACTGCATCGCCTAAGACATACACGGGGAGTTCAGGGCGAATGCGTTTAATGGCGTCGATAACTCTGGCATTGTTATCTATTACTGCGTTGCGTGCAGACGGCTTTTCGCTTGTGGTTTTCTCGCTCGCGTTTTGTGAACTAACGCTTTCGGCTGCGGAGCTCATATTTTCATTAGATACGCCATTTAATAGCACTACGTCTGTCAGCTCTTTGACCTTCGCCACCACATCCCAGCTAAATACCACAGCCTGAATGTCACCGTCTTCACGAACAAATTGTAGTGCCTTTGCAACGGAGTTCGCTTCAAGCAAGCTTATTTCAACGTCACTACGGTCAAAGTAAGTGATGGTGTTGCCTATACTCGACGTAATTTGTTCTAATAAATCAACAGCATCTTCTATAACGAGAATTTTTAAATGAGGGCGCATTAACCAACCATGTAATTAACAATGAGCATTTAACGCTAGGCTAAAACTCATAAAACTAAGAATCTATAAACAACAACAGTAAAACTAAAAATAGTGTAACTCTGAATTTCACTGGTGTCGTGTAAACTCTTGCTATGTCGTAATAAAAGTGCCTAAACGAATTGGACGAGGGCTAAATCACTCATGCACACACCTTCCCTTCAGAACCAATTCCCACACGCTTATCTTTCGAATTCAACAGAGCACACGAAGAACCTACGAGAATTTCTACACTACGCGAAAAATGTGCTCCCTTCTATTGCATCTGCAAAGAAAAACGCCTGGCCAATACATCATGACCACTGCTTTATGCGGGTGATTTTAGACAATATTGTCGGCTGTGCGTGGTATGAGGTCATTCCCTCGCCGGCCTATAAAAACCTGACCGACGAGCAAGCCAGCGCAGCGTTAAACCTCGCGAGACAGATAGCCACTGAGAGTGTCTCGCTTCACGTACTCAACCAATGCTCGAAAAAATGGCGCAATAAGCAGCTAAAACTGGAGTTTTAGTATGACAAAACGAACAACCATTAACGACGCAATTTTGATAGAGGATGGCCAAGACCTAGAGCGAATTGTGAAAGACAAACGTGCGCAGTGGCGGGCTAATAACGCGAAAGCGCGTCGCAGACAACGCCGATATTCATAGCACATATCCCGAAGATGATGCCTAAAGCACTATCATAAAAGAAATCAATTACCTACAATCACTGCTAGAAAGTTGCGCTTAACAGAGTGTAACGTAAATTAATTCCTACTAAGAAAGTGACAGGACATACCATGGCGTTTAATTTAGCTATTAATAACGATATTGCAGTAATCACCTTTGACGACGGAAAAGTTAACGCCGTTGGGTTTGAGCTTATTCAGCAGTTTAACGATGCCTTAGATGAAGCAGAGCAAAACGCAAAAGCGGTTGTATTATACGGTGGTGAAGGCAAGTTTTGCGGCGGGTTTGATTTATCGGTAATGAAAGCCGACGACAAAGCAAAACAGCACGAGTTGGTGTCAAAAGGCGCTGAGTTAATCGTACGCCTATATAGCTTCCCACTACCAGTTGTCGTTGCAGCTGAAGGTCACAGCATTGCAATGGGCGCAATTATGCTTATGGCTGCTGACCTGCGCATTGGTAAAGACGCAGATACTAAGTATGGGCTTAATGAAACCGCCATTGGTATGGTGCTACCGCCTTTCGGTATGGAGCTAGCCAAAGCAAGACTAGCGAATACGTCTCAAACTGAAGCATTGCTTTTTTCACGTATTTATCAAGGCAGTGAAGCGGTAAAAGCGGGCTTTTTAGATGCTGCAGTACCTCAAGAGCAGGTATTAGCGACAGCCATGGGTTATGCAGAAAAGTTGAAGATGTTGCCTAGACAGTCTTTTGCTGAGTCTAAAATACAATTGCGTAAAGAAACGATAGAGAAGATGAAAGCTTAGCGATTATGTTATAACAGCGCGTTGAGACTAGTTGTTTCAACGCGCTGTCTAAAGCAGTTACTTTATGGGTCCGGAGCGGCACTCTATCTCTTCTTTAAGTGCACTTCGAAGGCCTAGCTCAAAACTTAATTCCGCAAGCACAAATAGTGGTCCTATCGCCAGCCCCATTATATCGTCGACAAACGCAGGCTTTTTACCCTCATAGTGATGACCAATAAATTGAAGCACCCAACCACCAATAAAAATACCAAGTGAAATAGCAAGCCATGTTCCCACTTCATTCTGTGCGATGGGTTGAGCGAAATAGACCATAGCCCCCGTAATAAGCGTCATCACTATGCCAAGTTTTATATCTAACTTAATGTAGAACGCATTACCAATTGCCCAAACAAAGAGCGCTGGGCTTATG
>NZ_JBHNYX010000058.1:0-23282 GCF_054960505.1 Alteromonas sp. G4i13
AGGCGCTTAAAGCGCCTTTTTTTATAACCCGCGGTTTTTTGGGCCTAAACTTGGCAATTATCAATGGGTAGACGGTCTCTCTTCGTGTTATTGAACGCCATTGGTATTAGGTAGTGAACAAGGTATAATGCGCCCATTCTTAAAAGCCTCATAGTAATTCACCTCTCGTTAGAGAATACAGCTCCCGAATGTTAGTTGTAGTAGATGGTGTATGCGGCTTGTGCTTTTTTAGCTTTCATGACCCCTAGGATCTGATAAATGTTACCCGTTGTTGCTTTGGTTGGCCGCCCTAATGTTGGTAAGTCAACCTTGTTTAATCGCCTTACAAATACCCGTGATGCACTAGTTGCTGACTATCCGGGGCTAACTCGCGACCGTAAATACGGCCAAGCGAAATTTGAAAAGCGCCAGTTCATAGTAGTGGATACCGGCGGTATTACGGGCGATGAAGAGGGCATTGATGCTGAAATGGCACAACAGTCTTTGTTAGCTATAGAAGAGGCTGATGTTGTATTGTTTTTGGTTGACGCCAGAGCAGGTATGCTGCCAGCCGACCAAGGTATTGCTGATCATCTTCGACGCATAAACAAAAAAGTGTTTGTTGTGGCAAACAAGGTTGATGGAATTGACGGCGATAGCGAAAGTGCGGAATTTTATTCCTTAGGCTTAGGTGATATTAAGCAAATTGCTGCTGCGCACGGTCGCGGTGTTAGCCAATTGCTGCAGGACGCCTTAAAGCCACTTGAATCTGATTTCCCGGACATGGAAATTGTCGATGAGGAGCCTGAAGAAGAAGAGGATGCTGAAACGCAGCGTCAACGCCTTCAAGAGTTACCTATCAAACTTGCTATCGTAGGTAAGCCCAACGTGGGTAAGTCGACACTGACAAACCGCATTTTAGGTGAAGAGCGCGTGGTGGTATACGACATGCCAGGCACCACCCGTGACAGCGTGTACATTCCAATGGAAAGGGATGAGCGGGAATATATCCTAATCGATACCGCGGGCGTGAGAAAGCGCAAGAAAATTAGTGAAGCCGTAGAGAAGTTCTCTATTGTTAAAACTCTTCAGGCAATTGAAGAAGCTAACGTAGTGCTATTGGTCATTGATGCCAGAGAAGGTATTACCGACCAAGATCTTAGCTTATTAGGCTTTGTGCTTAATTCAGGTCGTTCATTAGTAGTTGCCGTGAACAAATGGGACGGATTAAGTACTGACGTGAAAGACGACATAAAGCGCGAGATGGACCGTCGTTTAGGCTTTATCGACTTCGCTCGAATTCATTTTATTTCTGCGCTTCATGGTTCGGGTGTTGGTAATTTATTTGAGTCTGTACAAGAAGCGTATATGAGCGCGACCAAGCGTATTAATACCGCGCTGCTTACACAAATTATGGAAATGGCTCAGGATGACCATCAACCTCCGCTGGTGCGTGGTCGCCGAGTTAAAATGAAGTATGCTCACGCAGGTGGTTACAACCCACCGGTTATTGTTATTCACGGTAATCAAGTGGATGACTTACCAAGCTCTTATAAACGTTTCTTGATGAACTATTTCAGAAAAGCGCTAGAAATTATGGGCACGCCTATTAAGATAGAATTCAGAGAAGGCAACAACCCGTTTGAAGGTAAAAAGGCTAATTTGACCTTGGCGCAGCAGCGCAAGCGCCGTCGTATGATGTCTTATTACAAAGATAAAAAGTAGCCTTGTTAAGTACATCGCTGCGCTTATTAGCGTAGTGATGTACAAGTCCGCTATTAAAAAAAGTATTAATGTCTCTTTCTTACCACGCTAGTTTTTGCCGCGTTAACATACCCAAGTATCTATAGCGTTATCAGTGTACTGCATGCATTGCATCAGCCTACCTAAGTTTCAACCCTCCTTTGCTGATTTTACTAAAGCATCAGCCGTGCCAAACTATATTCTGTCGGTCATAATTACAACTAAAGTGTAATATTTTCTATCAGTGAATAATTTTTAGCTTTCATAATATAACCTTAAATTTTGTTAACCCATGCTACATGCGGTATTGCACATAAATTAATCTATGGTTTCTTTCTTGCAGTCACAGGGAGCCCCTTCGACCGTCGGGGTAATTCTAACTATATGAGCAGGATGAATTTATGAATAAGCGAATTATTGCCGCTGCCATCATCGCAGCGACTACAATGCCAATAAAAGCAGCAATTATTACGCAAGAAGTATCCTTTGGTGAACAAGGAAGTCCTTTCGACGTGGCAGAAGTATCGCCGCTATCGGAAAGTGTGTTTATTGACGCATTTGATCAAACACTGGGTACATTGAACGCTGTAAATATAACGGTCTATGGACAGATAGACAGCGAAGGAAGATCCGTTAATGGAAGCTCTGAAGCAGGTCGCACTGACGTAGATATCTTTCTAGCGTCGAACTGGCAAGTATCCAGTAGCGTAGCTGATACGTTTGTATTTGAACAAGCAAATTTCGTTAATCCGCTTGTCTCTGCACAAAGCTCACCAGAGGGGACATTCACAATGATTCCAGGTGAAGATTCTGCCGAATTTGAGTTTGATGTGACAACAGGCGAACGGTCGGGGATGCTAGCAAACGTAGACTTGTCGGCCTTTCTAGCCGGAACTCCAATCGAATTTTTGTTTTCAACGGATGCGAGAACGAACGTATTTAATCAAGTAGACGGGGGAACGGGTAGCTTTACAAATGAATTCTCAACGGGTTCTTGGGGTAAAGTGTTCGTAGAGTTCGATTACGCCCCGACAGCCACTAGTGTTTCTGAGCCAGCGGCATTTAGCTTATTTGGCGCGGGGCTTTTGTTCTTATTATCAAACAGAAGAAAAGTAATCAAAAAATGAGTGTAACGTCTATCGATTATTACAATTTCGACCGTTTATAATCCAGACAAAGGAAGAATGATGTCAGTGGAAAAATTACACTCAGCGAAGCAGCCGCTTCAAAAAGACCAAGTTTACAATTGGTTTGATAGGTATAAACCGAGAGAACAGGCGAAAGTTCACATTTTAAGCAGTGACGTGAAACGTAAGTCAATTAATCCTGTAATGCGGTTTATTGAAAAATAAAAACAGCAACGGTTCGCTCTTACCCATTGGCCAAAGTTTAGCAACTAGTGATACAACTAATCTTTTCTATGGTATCAATTGGCGCTTTCTAAAAGCAGAGAGCGAACCTTTTTCATCATTTCAGACTCTTGCGGAACTTCTACGTTAACAATCAATTGATTAACAATATTGTCTGAAAAGTCAGGAGGAAAAGTCGTAGACACTTTTACGATTTTATCTTGTAGCTTAAAGACATAGGTTGTCGCGTAAATTGTTGGTGATGTTTCAGATGCCGCGCTCAGCCCCAATCTCCATCCTCTTAATGCGCTGTTAACCTCGTAGCGTGAGGCTGGACTGATTTGAGACAACGTTAACTGCTGTAAATCGGCTGTAGCACTAGCTCTTTGCAGATCACTTTCTAGTTGCTTAGGAAGTAGCTCGTTTTCATCTGAAGAAAGCTGATCTAAAAAGGGATATACAGTGACATCAACGAGCGCATCTTCAAACTCAGGGTGTATATAGCGAGTAATTGCACCGTTAAACGGGTCTGGATATAACTGAGTATCTAATTTAGTGAAGTCGCCAATGGCGTTTGGTACCTGTAATCCACCCTTATAGTCGCTAGCTTCTAGCGCATCGAACAAAAACTGGCTGGTAAATAATCCAGAATGTTTGGCATGTTGAATCCAGCGGGCAATCAACGATTGCGCTTCTTCTTCGGCTAAAGCGGTTTCCGTTTTCACATCTGTGTTTTCTGCGGCACTCGCATCAAATGAAGATGAGTCAATTTCTATCCCTCGCCATTGTAAAGTGAACTCTGCAAATTGTTTTGCGTGCTGTCGATGCATGCCAGGCGCTGCGCCAACATTAGCAATCAATAGTTCGTAGTCGTTTCCTTCGCCATAAGGGAACAAATGACTGAACTCTCCTGATTCGCTTAGGAGTTTAATAAAGCTGTCGGGCGAAATAGCATCTTCAAAACACAAATTAGTGGATTGAGAAGCATTTGCTTCGCTTAATGCTCGCTGGGCTCCACAAGCCCTGAGTAACGTCTCGCTCGGGTAGGTAGAAAAAACAGAGACAGGTTGATTGACCATAGAAGCAAAGGTGAAGTCAGGCACTAGTAACAGAACAAAAACGCACAAAGGTGTCAAAATTTTTGATACAGCGAACCGCTGTGACTTTAGGCTCCAAAATGCACAGGCCCGCTGGTAAATACTGGAAAAGGAAAACGCGTTTACATGAACGGGCATAATACTTAAGGCTACCTATTGCCGTTGAATGTGTGTCACTGTACTGGTTATTTCTCCGTCAGTCACCCGAGATTTTATCTCATCACCTACATTTACTTTATTCACGCTATTTATGGCTGCTTTGTTGGATAAAGTAATGCTGTAACCACGGGCGAGCGTTGAAAGAGGACTTACGGATTGTAAGAGGCTAACTTTACCACCAAGTTCATTTTTTTTGCTTCTAATGAGTGTATTCATGCTTGATAAGAGCTTGGTGCTAGCGTAATTCAGTTTGTCTTTTGCACGCGCCACGTTTGCTGATGGCGATTGTTTGTTTAGCCTGTAATCAAGACCTTGTAATCGCTTCTCTGCTTTTGCCAAGTCGTTTTGCATCTTATGCGCTAAACGAAGTTGTAGTCTGTCTAACGTTTGCCACTGCGATTGGATGCGGCTTTGTGGATGCAACGCATTTAGCCGTTGTTTCTTTAAAACAAGCTGTTGTTTACTCGTTTGAAGGTACTGATGTATTGCCCTTGCTAAGCGTTGTTTTTGCTGACTTAGCGTTTGGTAAAGAGCGGCAGAATCCTGACTTAAGATTTCGGCAGCAGCAGATGGGGTAGGGGCGCGAACATCAGCGACGAAGTCACTAATGGTGAAGTCTACCTCATGGCCTACGGCGCTAACGATGGGAAGGGCACTTGCAGCGACTTCTCTTGCTAAGCTTTCATCATTAAAACACCACAAGTCTTCTAATGAACCGCCGCCTCGCGTAAGTAACAGCACATCCACTTCTGCGCGGTGGTTAGCCGTTCTCAACGCATTAATTAACTGTAAAGGTGCGGTTTCACCCTGAACCATCGACGGATAAACAATGATTTCGGTTTGTGGGCTGCGTCGTTTTAATACACTTAATACATCGTGAAGCGCTGCACCGCTTGATGAAGTTATTACGCCGATGCGATTAATACGTTCAGGTAGCGCACGCTTGTTAGCAGTATCGAACAAGCCTTCATTGTTGAGTTTGAACTTTAAGGCTTCGAACGCTTGCTTAAGCGCACCTTCGCCATCGCTTTCCATGTGTTCGACAACCAGTTGATAGTCGCCGCGTGCTTCGTAAAGGCCAACCGACGCTCGCACTAAAATTTTGTCGCCTTCTTTAGGGCGAATGCGAACATTGCGGTTTGATCCCTTGAACATGGCTGCGCGAACTTGGGCTTTGTTGTCTTTGAGCGTGAAATACCAATGCCCTGATGCGGCTGCCACAAAGTTGGATATTTCGGCAGATAGCCAAATAAGGCCAATTTCGCCTTCCAGTACGGTTCTGGCTAAGCGATTTAGCTTGGTAACTGTTAAAATTTGTCGAGACGTAGATGGCGAATTTGTAAACATAAAAAAAATCACTGGGTTTAATACATTTAGAGTTTACCTGAAAACTAAAAAACACTACAATTGCGCCGCAATTAACCCTCAACTGAATAGGTGTTGTTGCATGCTACGTATCATCCAAGAAGCCCTGACGTTCGACGATGTGTTGCTGGTTCCCGGCCACTCGACCGTCCTCCCTCATACAGCCAACTTACAAACACGCCTTACGCGTGGCGTAACGTTAAATATTCCAATGGTGTCTGCTGCCATGGACACGGTTTCTGAAGCCCGTCTAGCTATTGCGCTAGCCCAAGAGGGTGGTATTGGTTTCATTCATAAAAACATGAAGCCCGAAGAGCAAGCCAAACACGTACGTGAAGTTAAGAAATACGAAAGTGGTGTGGTATCTGATCCGGTAACGGTTGAAGAGAATGCGACCATAGGTGAAGTTATCGCGCTTTCTAAGCGTCTTGGTTACTCTGGCTTCCCGGTGACTGACAAAGATAATAACCTAATTGGTATTGTGACAGGCCGCGATCTTCGCTTTGAAAAGCGTTTGAATTTGCCTATTAGAAACGTAATGACCGGTAAGGATGATCTGGTTACCGTTAAAGAAGGTGCAAGCTCTGATGTGGTGTTAGATCTTATGCACGAACACCGCATTGAGAAAATTCTTGTCGTCGACGACGCGTTTAAGCTTACAGGCCTGATCACTGTTAAAGACTTCCAGAAAGCAGAAAACAAGCCTAACGCATGTAAAGACTCGCTTGGTCGCCTACGTGTTGGTGCTGCGGTAAGCGTTGGACCAGGTACTGACGAACGTATTGCACTACTTGTAGATGCAGGCGTTGACGTTCTACTTATCGATACCTCTCACGGTCACTCGCAAGGTGTTATTGACCGCGTGAAAAAGGTACGTGCAGACTATCCAGACGTACAAATTATTGCGGGTAACGTTGCGACGGGCGATGGCGCGAAAGCACTTGCCGATGCCGGCGTAGATGCTGTTAAAGTGGGAATTGGCCCTGGTTCAATTTGTACTACCCGTATCGTAACCGGTTGCGGTGTGCCTCAAATTACTGCGGTATCAGATGCAGTAGAAGCGCTTAAAGATACTGACATTCCAGTAATCGCTGACGGCGGTATTCGTTTTTCGGGTGACATTGCTAAGGCGTTGGCTGCTGGCGCAAGCTGCGTAATGGTTGGCAGCATGCTAGCAGGTACTGAAGAAGCGCCAGGCGAAGTAGAACTTTTCCAAGGCCGTTATTACAAGTCATATCGCGGTATGGGTTCACTAGGCGCTATGGATCAAAGCCACGGTTCGTCAGACCGTTACTTCCAAGATTCAGATAACGCTGAGAAATTAGTACCAGAAGGTATTGAAGGCCGCGTAGCGTACAAAGGTCCAATTGCTAATATTATCCATCAGCAAATGGGCGGCTTGCGCTCAGCCATGGGCTTAACGGGCTGCGCAACGATTGAAGAGCTCAATACCAAGGCACAATTTGTGCGCGTAACTTCAGCCGGAATGGGCGAGAGCCACGTTCACGATGTAAGCATTACCAAAGAAGCGCCAAACTACCGTTTAGGTTAAGGCGACCGACGACTGCGAGGCTGGTACTACACCAGCCTTTGTTCTTTTATTTAACGGGTAAAAATAAAACATGACCACAAATATCCACGACCAACGCATACTTATTTTGGATTTTGGCTCGCAATACACGCAGTTGATAGCACGTCGTGTTCGCGAAATAGGCGTTTACTGTGAGCTTTGGGCTTGGGATGTGACCGAAGAGCAAATCCGCGAATTTAATCCTCAAGGGATTATTCTGTCAGGTGGCCCAGAGTCAGTAACCGAAGAAGGTTCACCACGCGCGCCCGAGTACGTATTTGAAGCCGGCGTGCCAGTGCTAGGCGTATGCTATGGCATGCAGACCATGGCACAACAGCTAGGTGGTGGCGTACTGGGTTCAGACAAGCGTGAATTTGGTTATGCGCAAGTAGAAGTGATTAAGCCAAGCCCGCTGCTGGATAAAATTGAAGATGCCATAGGCGATAACGGCGCGGCGCTGCTTGATGTATGGATGAGCCACGGCGATAAAGTGGCAGCTATTCCCGAAGGTTTTGAAACCATCGCGCAAACCGCTTCATGCCCACATGCTGCAATGTATAACGCAGAGAAGCAATTCTATGGCGTGCAGTTCCACCCTGAAGTGACTCACACTCGCCAAGGCATGCGTCTATTAACTCACTTTGTGATGGACATCTGTAAGTGTGAAAAGCTCTGGACAGCTGGCGCAATAATTGACGATGCCATTGAGCGTATAAAAGAAAAGGTGGGCGATGAAGAAGTTATTCTTGGCCTTTCAGGCGGCGTAGATTCTTCAGTAACAGCCATGCTGCTTCACCGCGCGATAGGTGACAAACTTACTTGTGTGTTTGTAGACAATGGCCTGCTTCGCTTAAATGAAGCTGATCAGGTAATGGAAATGTTTGGTGACCATTTCGGCCTTAACATTATCCGTGTAGACGCTGAAGAGCGTTTCCTTGATCGCCTAAAAGGCATTGAAGATCCTGAGCTTAAACGTAAAGCTATTGGTAATGAGTTCGTTCGTGTATTTGACGAGGAAGCGGGTAAGCGTGAAAACGCGAAGTGGTTAGCGCAAGGTACTATTTACCCAGACGTTATTGAATCAGCGGGTTCTGCAACGGGTAAAGCGCACGTAATCAAATCGCACCACAACGTGGGTGGTCTTCCAGAAGATATGGAGCTGGGTCTTGTTGAGCCACTGCGTGAACTCTTTAAAGACGAAGTACGCAAAATCGGCCTTGAGCTAGGTTTACCGTACGACATGCTTTACCGTCACCCTTTCCCTGGTCCGGGTCTAGGTGTTCGTGTACTTGGAGAAATTAAGAAAGAATATTGCGACTTACTACGTCGTGCTGACGCTATCTTCATTGAAGAGCTATATGCAGCTGACCTATACCAAAAAGTAAGCCAAGCGTTTACGGTATTCCTTCCAGTGCGCTCAGTTGGCGTAATGGGTGATGCGCGTAAATACGACTGGGTAGTAAGCCTTCGTGCAGTAGAAACCATCGATTTCATGACAGCTCACTGGGCACATTTACCCTACGACTTCCTAGGTAAAGTGTCGAATCGCATTATCAATGAAATTGACGGCATTAGCCGCGTAGTATACGACATTTCTGGTAAGCCACCTGCTACAATTGAGTGGGAATAAACGGGTGTAAATTTACCGAAATGAAAAGAGAGCCTTCGGGCTCTTTTTTTGTATCTACTTAAAAAAGAACAAGTTAATAAGCCTGTTACTATAAGGATGTATATTTTCGCATATATTGGTATGTTGATTCATACCAAATTTGTAACCATACCGTCATAAAAATATCATTTAATGGCGACGTCCTTCTTTAAATTTATACTAAAGGTTAATCCGTGTTCAATTACACAAGCATCAGCCGTTTGGTGATGACGCCTGTTCTCGCCAGCTTTTTAATTCTTGTACTATTAAACGGTGCCTCAATTCTAAAGTCTTTCTCGTTACTTAATTCATTCGATGAGTTAGAAAACACCCTTGTTCAGTCAGAACGAGACGTCAATACCACGCTAAGTACTTTCAAAACTCAAGTGCAAGAGTGGAAGAACGTATTGTTGCGTGGCCACAAAAAAGACGACCGAGAAAAATACTGGGAGCGATTCAAGCAGAGAGAGGCCGACATCACTCGCCAGTTTGACCTGATGCTATCAAGTAGTGTGATAAGTGAAAGCGTGAAGTCAGATATCAGGCAATTTCAAAAAGCCCATGCAGTCATGGCCGAGAAATACCGTGAAGGATACGACGCATTTATTAACTCAGGGTTTGATCCAAAGGTTGGAGATAGCTTTGTTCGAGGTATTGATAGAGAGCCTGCTAAGCTCCTCTCAGGTATCGCGGCGGAAATTGCAGCCGATTCAGCGAATGCGATTGCTGAACTTAAAGCCAATACGCGCACTATGCTCTGGATAATTCTACTGGCAGCAATTGCGCTCTCTGTGCTTTCTGTTGCTTATGTGATTGCTCGTTTGCGCTCTCAGGTTATTAAACCAACGAAGCAGGTTGCGGCGTGTATATCCAACTTGGCTCATAGCCGTTACGACTACGCGTTAACGTATTCCAGCGACCATGAATTGGGCATGCTGGCAGAATCTGCCAGGGCATTACAAAACAAATTAAAAGATTCGGTTGCGCAGCTTCAACAGGCGGAGACAGAAATGGAGAAGGCGTTTGGCACCCTCGGTAACGTCAGTCAATCCATTATGGAAGGCGCCAATGGACAACGGGATGCGTCGCGCTCGCTTGATAGCAGTACGGATAAACTTAAAGAGATTGTGCAAAATTTAGTGGCAATCACCGACCAAGTTGCTGTGGCGACAAATAACTCAGAAAAGAACGTGGCAAGTTGTTATGCCACGTTTGAAAGCGCCAATGCAGGCTTTAAGCAACTAGCAAAAACGGTAACCGAATCTAGTAATATTGTATCTGAACTGCAAAGCCGCAGTACCAATATTCTAAAAGTGGTAAATGTTATTAATGAAATTGCCGATCAGACTAACCTGCTGGCTCTAAACGCAGCAATTGAAGCTGCTAGGGCAGGTGAGCATGGCCGTGGTTTTGCTGTGGTAGCCGACGAGGTTCGAGCACTTGCAGCTAAAACACAGCAGTCGACCAAGGAAATTAACGACATTTTAAGTAGTTTTGAAGCTGAAGCTAAAGGGGCCGTTGCGGCGATGTCGTCAGGCAAGCAGCTGTCAGACACAAACGCAGCAGAAGCAGCAACAGCGCTTGAAACACTCAATAACGTGGTGAGGGATATTAAAGAAACGGCGAGCGTAGTTGTGGCGCTTAACGAAGCCGCAGATGAGCAAGAAGCTGTACTTCAGCAGGTGGAAACAATAATCAGTAATGTGGTCACATCATCTGAAAAATATCATCAACTTGCTCAGCGTGATGACATGTCACGCTCAATGAAAAGTATGTCAGAAAATGTTGAAAAGGTGGTGAACAGTTTGACCCGCTAACTGTGCTTTGTCAGTATAAACACGTTAAAAGGGAGTGTTTGAACAATGTTCACGCTCCTTTTCTTTTATCTGTTATAGATGCGCGCGTCCTAAACCAGTATTGATAATAATGACAACACCACTCGTATTTCATCCTATTTATAGCCAGTTAGATCTTCCTGAGCGACACCGATTTCCCATCGAGAAGTACGTAGGTATTCGCGATGAATTGTTAAATCGTGGTGTGGAAGCATCGCGTTTTGTTACTCCATCACCGGTTGATCTTTCTTTTCTCACTGCCTATTACGATCCGGACTATGTTGATGCACTAAGTACTGGCGCATTAGATAGGAAAGCCATGCGCCGCATAGGCTTTCCCTGGTCGCAGCAGCTGATTGAGCGTACCCGTACTGCCGTCGCTGGGACCTGTTTAACAGCCAAGCTAGCTCTAGAGCATGGAAAAGCATTGAATTTGACGGGCGGGTATCATCACGCGTTTGCTGATTTTGGTTCAGGTTTTTGCTTGTTCAACGATTTATATTTGGCAGCGAAAACTATGCAGCAAACCCCGTCCGTTGAAAATGTGCTTATTGTCGATTTAGATGTGCATCAAGGCGATGGCACAGCCAAACTTGCTGAAAACGACCGTGATATTTTTACTTTATCTATTCATGGTGAAAAGAACTTTCCTCACAGAAAGCAGCGTTCCGATATTGATATAGGGCTCGATAAGGGCACCGAAGACGACGAGTATCTAACTACGCTAGAACAAGCGCTAACGATGGTAATGAGGCAGTTTCAACCCGATGCCATCATCTATGACGCAGGCGTTGATGTGCATGTAAACGACGACCTTGGTCATTTGCATATTTCTACGCAAGGCGTGTACGAAAGAGATACGCAAGTTTTTGCGTTAGCCGAGCGTTTAGGCGTTCCGATTGCTGCGGTAATTGGTGGAGGCTACCAAAGAGATATTGCAGCACTGGTAGATGTGCATATTCAGCTTTATCGCGCGGCAGGCGTGATTGATTAGCAAACAGTGATGCCTAAAATGAAAAGAGCACGCCATACAAAAGCGGTTTGGCGTGCCCATCCTGTGTCTACGTGGTTATTTATTACAAAAAGTGCAGCTGAAAACCGATACCAATACGTTCTTGTGAGCGGTTATAGTCGATAAGCGAATCGCCATAGCCATTGAAGTATTGAAGCAAGACTTCATAGCGATCAGAGATAGGGTAGGTGAAGTCTAGCTGGATGCTGCCTCGGTTCTCATCTACGTCGAGGTTATTTCGTAAAAGCGCCAGTACTTTAAACGCGCCAATTTTCCTTCCATAACCAAGTTCCATTCTACCGTAATAGTCTTGTATATCAGGGTTATCGTCGCCGGTTGGATCAAGCGGGTCTGTTTTCTCGTCTTCAGGAATACGGTACCACGTCTTTAGGTAGTAGATATCGTCATCGTCGCTAAAGACAATAGAGGCAAATATACGGTTCCAGCTTCGAGAGCGCAGCCCGCTTTGACCGTTAGACATATGATTGAAACCAACTTGAAAAGTATTAAATTTGTAGCCAAGTACGGAATAATCGGCTGTTTCTTGCCAAAAGACTTCTGGTTCGTAATTGGTCTCGCGAAACGGCTTCGACGCTTCACTGTTATAAAGCTGCCAGAAAGAGGTTAGCGTAAAGCCAAAGTAAACGCCGTCGAATCCTGTATCTTCCAAATAAAGCGGCAGCTTTGCGCTTACCTGAAATTTGGCTTCTTTATTGTCTATGTTCTCGTTTGTGAGTTCTTCACTGGCTACAGAGCTTGGGTTGGAAACGTAAGTAATTGGAAGTAGATAGTTTTGTCTATGCTGAGTGATAGCAAACACATTATCCAGTGCTTCTTTATCGCCTTCTAATCGGTTATCCAGTGCACTTTCCGTGATGGTGTCACGTTTGATGATATCGATAACTTCAATACCGCTTTCTTCCTGAGACGATTGATTTTCTTCATTTTCAACAGTGCGCTCTTGTTCACTATTTTCTAAAGATGACGCTTGTTCGCTTACCACTTCTTGTGATTGTTGAGCGCACACAGGCGTACAAGCAGCAAATGCTGCCAAAAATACAAAAGGCTTTAACACAGACACCTTTAATTCTCCGTAACGTGGGGTTATTGTTATGCTTAACTGAAGTCCAGTGCTTGGCCTTCTGAAGATGCAAATACTTGTAGATTAGACTCTGCCACTGTGACGTATACATTACAATGGTTTACAACATCATCTATATCGTCATCAGTCCGTTCTGGATCATGACTATATAAAGCTAATTTTTTTGCGTTACATGCCATTGCTAGTTTCACCGCTTCTTCCGCGACCGAATGACCCCATCCGTTCTTAGCTGGCATGTCTGACAACATATACTGTGCATCATGTATTAGCAGATCGGCATTTTGCGCAAATTTTGCGAAATCGATAAAGTCTGTTTCTTTTTTGTAGGGAGGGTAAAGCTCATTATCTGTTATGTAAGCCACCTTTGCGTCATCGGCTTCAATACAATAGGCACTGCCACGACCGGGGTGGTTCATGGCTAAGCGAGTTATGGTTGCGCTTCCTACTGAAAATCGGCTTGTAGACTTGGGAATATCGACAATAGAAATGTTAGCTTTCAGCGCACTTCGGGGGACTGGAAATAACGACCCTTCCATTTGCTTTAAAATTTGATCAGGTTCATCAAGGAGGGTTTGACCCGGGTATATGTTGATTTCGCGTGAAGCCTGATAGATAGGCGCAAAAAAAGGGAAGCCTTGAATATGATCCCAATGGTTGTGGCTCAACAGCAGATTAATGGGTGTATTTTTTTGAATAAGGCGCTCGCCGAGCACGCGAATCCCTGTGCCTGAGTCGAGGATGATATCGGTACCATCCTCAAGCTCAATGTGAACGCATGCAGTATTACCACCATAGCGGACGTAAGCTGCTCCCGGGGTAGGGATTGACCCTCTTACGCCATAAAATGTTAACCGCATACGCCCTCTTTTCTAATCTAATCGGCGAGATCAGGCGCTAGAGTGCGGCTACAAAGTCCTTTGCTGCGCTAATATCTAACAACTGCTTTTCACCAGTACGTCTATTCTTATACTCAACCTGTTGATTATCTAGGTTTCTTTCACCAATAACAATGCTGTGAGGTATGCCAATTAATTCCATATCATTGAACATGACACCCGGACGCTCTTTTCTGTCGTCAAACAACACTTCTACGCCAAGGGCAACAAGCTCTTCATAAAGCGCTTCCGCTGCTTCTTTAATGCGATGAGACTTATGCATATTCATTGGTATTAATGCAATTTTAAACGGTGCAATAGGATCTGGCCACTTTATGCCAAATTTATCGTGGTTTTGCTCGATAGCTGCCGCAACAATTCGAGATACGCCTATACCGTAACAACCCATAGTTAAGGTTTGGTGCTTACCTGATTCGCTTAGAACGCCGCAGTTCATGGCCTCTGAATACTTGCTGCCAAGCTGGAAGATATGGCCCACTTCGATGCCGCGTTTAATATCTAGCGTGCCTTTCCCGTCAGGAGATGCATCGCCTGCTACAACGTTGCGAATATCAACGCCAGTAATATCTTCAGACCAGTTTACGTTAATATTTATCTTACCGCCTGCGCCTGCGCCTGTAGTGAAGTCAGCAAGGGCAGCTGCACTGGCGTCAATAAAAGCGGGTACAGGCAGGTTGGTTGCATCAGCAAACAATGGTGAAACGCCAAGAATATCTTTTGCTTGTTCAAATGATGCTTCAACAAGCGGGCTTGCAACGCCGTCTAACTTCTCTGCTTTTACATCATTAAGCTCATGATCAGCACGAAGTACAAGGGCTACCCATTTGTCAGAAACTACTTCTTCGCCTTTACTGTCTACTTCATTAGCGGCTTTCACTACTACGACTTTGACCGCGTTTGTCACTTCGGCTTCTACGCTTTTTAAGATGGCATTGAAATCTTTGCCTTTGGCATCTTTAGTCTCAACTGCAGCGCCCGATGCGACAGCTTTTTCAGGCGCAACAGCTTCAGCCATTTCAACATTGGCTGCGTAATCACTGTCGCTTGAGAAAGCGATATCGTCTTCACCTGATGCGGCAAGTACGTGGAATTCGTGAGAGTGATTACCACCAATAGAGCCAGAGTCGGCAATGACTGCTCTGAAGTCTAAGCCCATACGCGAGAATATATTGCAGTAAGCGTCGTACATTTTTTGATACGTTTCTTCTAAGCAACTATCTTCCAAGTGGAAGCTGTACGCATCTTTCATGGTAAATTCACGACCGCGCATAATGCCGAAACGAGGGCGTACTTCGTCTCGGAATTTGGTCTGAATTTGGTATAGGTTCAGTGGAAGCTGCTTGTAGCTGCTAATTTCATTACGCACAAGTGCAGTAATAACTTCTTCGTGCGTTGGGCCTAATACGAAATCACGCTGGTGGCGGTCTTTAATGCGAAGTAACTCTGGGCCGTATTCTTCCCAACGTCCAGATTCTTCCCACAGGTCTGCGGGCTGAACAACGGGCATTAGCACTTCTATTGCGCCTGCTTTGTTCATTTCTTCACGAACAATATTGGCTACTTTGTTGAGTACACGAAGACCAGATGGCAACCACGTGTATAGACCCGAGGCTAGCTTTCTGATCATACCAGCTCTTAGCATTAGCTGGTGGCTGATAACCTCTGCATCTGCAGGTGTTTCTTTCTGCGTGGCAAGCAAATATTGACTAGTGCGCATGTAAAGCAGGTATCCTGTTATAAATGTATTTATTACGGTTAGTGTGATGCTCTTTCGCAAACGGCAATTCGCAAAACAAAACATTGCGAAATTCTTGAACCGAGATAAGGTGTCACACGTTTGGGCGTATTCTAATTAACTGTGAGCTATTTCGCCACAGACTGTTAACACTAATAGTGTAATTATCCTAAATGAACCAGTTCGGTCACCTTAACGGCGGCATCTCTTATTTCAAACCCTACATCAATATCGTATAGCGTCACGCGGTAGGTTTTCTCATCATTTTCAATATGCTGTTTATAGGCTGGGCGAGGGTCTTGGGACAGTACCGCAGTCACCAAGGCAGAAAAACCACGGTGCTTTTTCTCTATTTCAGCAAGTGTGGGCTGGATTGTATCGGCGAATGATACGTCGCGATTGGGTATGGGGTTAATGTCATCAAGATTATCGCTGGCGCTAGGAACACTATCAGCGTACGCGATATAGGGCTTGATATCGACAAGTGGTGTGCCATCGACTAAATCTACCCCTTCAACCACTAACTGTGTCTGTCCATTACTGCTAACCACACCTTTGTTTTTCACCACAGACATGCCAATCCCATTAGGTCGGTGGGTACTGCGACTTGCCAATACGCCCATAGTGGCATTGCCACCTAGGCGAGGGGCTTTTACCGTATTTTTCCAACCGCGTTCAATGTTCTGGTGAAAGATAAAAAGCAGCCATAGGTGACTGTAATTTTCTATCCCTTTAAGCATGTTGATATCGTTAAAGCCATCTTCAAAGGTGATAATGCCTTGGCCGTTAGCCAAGTTGGGCTGTCTTGGAATAGCAAACTTTTGCTTAAAAGGTGTAGCAACGGTCGCTATCGCCTCGAGAGAAAATGAATTGTGGGTATTCACGATGTAGCCTTAACGAAGTTGAAAATGTAAAACGTTGTCATATTACTCACATAATTTGCAGGTAAAGTGACGTTTCAAGTGAAAGCTTGAGCCAAATAAACATCCTGCTTGTTATAAGGAGCTGCTTATTTGGGTTCCCTGGAGTAATCCAATACTTTGGGCCTGCTCGCATCACGAGCTTATTCTCTTTTTAGTGCGTGTTTTTTACATTGCACAAAAAGGTAAGCTTCCCGTGTTTTATCGAGCGGGCTTATCTTTTTTAAGCGTGTCTAACACACCCTCAAAATAAGGGCACCCAAGCGTCCGTGCTTTTGCAATGTTATGGCTGAATATCTTTTCGGCATCTTCTTCTTTCTTCATGTAGCGTGTGATATCAGCTTCACGAATTAAATGCAAAAGCGGGTAGGGTGAACGATTGGTATAGTTTTCAGCATCGTCTACGTCGCTACCGTCGAATACATAATTGGGGTGGAAGCTGGCAAGTTGGTAAGTGCCGCTGTATCCCCAGTCGTGCAGCATATTATCGCTAATAGCCAATACATCGAGATATTCGTTGAAATCAGCAAGGGTTGAATGCGTGAGTGCAATTAGTGTTGTAGCGGTGGTGTCGTTATCTTCTAAATGCCGCAACTCATCGTATAGCGATTGAACGACATTTCCCGCATCGCCCTCAATTACCACACACCGAATTTGATGAGGTGTTCTTACATAGCGCGCAAAGGGACAAAAGTTGTGTTTTATCACAATGTCGTCAACCCATTTAAGCGTTGCATCAATTACGTGCTGTTCCCATAAAGGAGATGTTGGTTCTGCCATAAAAGGTGTAGGTCAGTTTGAGTCTGTGTTCAACTTGAGGGGGAGTATAAAACCAAAAGGCAGAAATTTGATTTCTGCCTAACATCTAGGTTGAACTAGTTGTACTTTAAGAATGATATTTTACGTAAGCTTCCAGCGTATTCTCTATCAAACTGGCTACTGTCATCGGCCCAACTCCGCCTGGAACGGGGGTTATCCAGCCTGCGCGCTCTTTCGCTTTTTCGAAATCAACATCGCCAACAAGTGAACCATCATTAATGCGATTAATACCTACATCAATGACAATCGCGCCCTGTTTTACCCAGTCACCAGGAATAAAGTTCGGTTTACCTACTGCGACTACCAGTAGGTCTGCACGTTGAACGTGACTTTTAAGGTCTTGAGTAAACTTGTGACAGGTAGTAACGGTGCAGCCAGCTAGAAGCAGTTCCAGGCTCATAGGGCGCCCCACAATGTTCGACGCACCTACAATGACCGCGTCTAAGCCTTTTACAGGGCGCTTGGTTGACTCTATCATGGTCATGATGCCTTTTGGCGTGCAGGGACGTAGTGCAGGAATACGCTGTGCAAGGCGGCCAATATTGTATGGATGAAATCCGTCGACATCTTTATGAGGGTGAATACGTTCAAGTACCTTTTCTGCATTTAACCCTGCAGGTAAAGGAAGCTGTACCAGAATTCCGTCTATCTCTTTATCTTCGTTTAGCTCGTCCACTAAATTTAGCAAGGTCTCTTCTGTGGTATCAGAAGGAAGGTCGAAAGAGCGAGAAACGAACCCCACTTCTTCGCACGCTTTACGTTTATTGGAAACATAAACTTGAGAAGCTGCATCACTGCCAACAAGGACAACGGCTAGGCCTGGTTGTCTTTTACCTGCTTGCGTAAGCGATTCAACATAGGAGGTTACGTGTTGGCGAACTTGTTTGGCAATTAGTTTGCCGTCAATAAGATGGGCGGTCATAGTCTTGTACGATTCTTATATGGTTGGGTGGTCAACAAGTGCCCTATATTGTTTCATAAAATAGGACTAATACTCTAGTAGTTATTACTCTGCAATTATTCGCCACAAATGTTCAACGTAAACGACCGTTAATGGAAAGCCTGATGCTTACCCTTTAAAAGAAGCGCAAACCTAGGCTAAAGACAGGCAAATACAAGGGTAATTGTTCAAAAAAACGTGAGAATGGATGCTTTGTGAGCGGTTGATGATTTTATTTAAAAAAGTGTTTGACGAGGTGGGGGGATGTCAGTAATATTCGCACCCCGTAACGGCACAGAGGCTAACGCTTTAAGGTCGGTACGACAGTCGGTGAGTGGCGCAGCTTGGTAGCGCACTTGTTTTGGGTACAAGGGGTCGCAGGTTCAAATCCTGTCTCACCGACCACTTTTTGCAGCGAAGATTCGCCAAGCGCCCGTAGCTCAGCTGGATAGAGCAACGGCCTTCTAAGCCGTGGGTCGCAGGTTCGAATCCTGCCGGGCGCGCCATGCGAGTCAGGTAGGTCCTGATAGCAAGGCTGAATTTTCGTATTTACACTGCTAAAATAAAGCGTGTAAATTGCAAACACACCCTATGGTGGGCGTAGCTCAGTTGGTAGAGCCCCGGATTGTGATTCCGGTTGTCGTGGGTTCAAGTCCCATCGTCCACCCCACTTTTTTGCGGAAGTGGTGGAATTGGTAGACACGCTGGATTTAGGTTCCAGTGCTTCACGGCGTGAGAGTTCAAGTCTCTCCTTCCGCACCATATTTTCAAGCTTTATCAAAAGCTTAATGTAAGCATTCCAGTCGGTGAGTGGCGCAGCTTGGTAGCGCACTTGTTTTGGGTACAAGGGGTCGCAGGTTCAAATCCTGTCTCACCGACCATTTATGCTTTCTTCGATTCAGTAAATACTTCTAGCCAAGAGTGATAAATCATCTGTGGGCTAGGGTATGAGTCGACTTTAACTACCGAGTAGCTATGTAAGATCCTGACAGCTCGGTAGGCGCTTATGTGTTTATCAATTCACACATAAGACTGAACAGGATTACTGTGGTGGGCGTAGCTCAGTTGGTAGAGCCCCGGATTGTGATTCCGGTTGTCGTGGGTTCAAGTCCCATCGTCCACCCCACTTTTTCGCGGAAGTGGTGGAATTGGTAGACACGCTGGATTTAGGTTCCAGTGCTTCACGGCGTGAGAGTTCAAGTCTCTCCTTCCGCACCATATTTAAAGCTCTCGCAGGGCTTTTCAAAAAGATATATCTGTCGGTGAGTGGCGCAGCTTGGTAGCGCACTTGTTTTGGGTACAAGGGGTCGCAGGTTCAAATCCTGTCTCACCGACCATTATCTTTCTCTCTTCTCTATTCATTGCTCAATAAATTCGCATAAATTCCGTCTTTTTCGCTATTTAGGCTATTAGTTTCGCTATTTGGTCAAAATGCGTTCAAATGGTTGTTACAAACTTGTGTTTGCCTCTCGACTCTTGTGGTATGCGGCTGTATACTACCGCGTCTTTTTTTAACCAGTACGTTTGTTTCAGGTTGGCTTTTTGACACAATTTCGTGTCCTAACTTTGATTTTATAAACGTCGAATAACGACCTCTACCCCGGAGTGATATGCAACTCTTGCATGACGGGAGAGGGGATTGAGAACAAAACGCCTGTAAAGGCGTATAGTTGAGGTAACATAATGCAAGTTTCAGTCGAGACGACCCAGGGTTTAGAACGCCGTCTTACTATCACCGTTCCAGCTGACACGGTTGATTCAGCAGTTAAGTCACGTCTACAGCAATTGGCGAAAACACAACGCATCAACGGCTTCCGTCCAGGTAAAGTTCCTGTAAACGTAATCAAAAAGCGTTTCGGCCAAGCTGTTCGCCAAGAAGTTGCTGGCGATGTTATGCAGCAAAACTTCTACCAAGCAGTGATTCAAGAAAAAATTCAGCCTGCTGGTATGCCGAAGTTTGAACTGACTAAAGACGAAGACGGTCAGGACCTAGAATTCACAGCATCTTTCGAAGTTTACCCAGAAGTAGAAGTGAAAGGTGTTAGCGATATCGAAATCGAAAAGCCAGTAGTAGAAATTACTGACGAAGATCTAGATAACATGATGGAAACACTTCAGAAGCAGCACGCAACTTGGAAAGAAGTTAAGCGTAAAGCGAAGAAAGACGACAAAGTTATCATCGACTTCGTTGGTTCTATCGACGGTGAAGAGTTTGAAGGTGGTAAAGCAGACGACTTCGCTCTTGAGCTAGGTAAAGATCGCATGATCCCTGGTTTCGAAAAGCCACTTGTTGGCGCGAAAGCGGGTGAAGAAGTGACTATCGAAGTAACTTTCCCTGAAGACTACCACGCAGAAAACCTAAAAGGTAAAGATGCAGTTTTCCAAACTACCGTTAAGAAAGTAGAAGGCCTAAACCTTCCAAAAGTTGACGAAGAGTTTGCTAAACTATTCGGTGTTGAAGAAGGCGGTGTTGACGCACTTAAAGCAGAAGTTCGTAAGAACATGCAGCGTGAACTAAACCAGACGCTAAAAGCGCAAGTTAAAGAAGACGTTATTGCTAAGCTAGTTGAAGCTAACGAGATTGATATTCCTCAAGCGCTTATCGATCAAGAAGTGAATGCACTTCGCGAGCAAGCTAAGCAACGTTTCAGCCAGCAAGGCGGTGGTCAGAACCTTCCAGACCTACCAGCTGAATTGTTTACTGACAACGCTAAACGTCGCGTATCTATTGGTCTTCTTCTAGGTGAAGTGATCAAGCAGAACGAACTTAAAGCAGATGAAGCTAAAGTTAACGAGATGATCGAAACTGCTGCTTCAGCGTATGAAGATCCGCAAGAAGTTGTTGATTACTACAACAACAACCAAGAGCTTATGCAACAAATGCAGAACGTTGCACTAGAAGAACAAGCTATTGAGTGGGTTCTTGAGCAAGCAAAAGTTACCGAAGTAACTAAAGCTTTTGACGAGGTTATGAACAAACAGGCGTAATTTTTTACTGTCTGATTGACATTACTTGTCAGCAACTGCTTAAATGCTCGGAGCCTTCCGAGCATTTTTGTTTTTAACGCTAGATAATCAAGGTAGCTATGACTAATACCCCGTTTGACCCAATGAATGCACTTGTTCCTATGGTTGTTGAGCAAACCTCTAAAGGTGAGCGCTCATACGACATTTATTCTCGCCTATTGAAAGAAAACGTAATTTTCTTGGTAGGACAAGTTGAAGATCACATGGCCAACCTCATCGTTGCTCAAATGTTGTTCTTAGAAGCTGAAAACCCAGAGAAAGATATTTTCTTATACATTAACTCACCAGGCGGTTCGGTAACTGCTGGCATGGCAATTTACGATACGATGAAGTTTATCAAGCCAGACGTGAGTACAGTATGTATGGGCCAAGCTGCAAGCATGGGCGCATTTCTACTATCTGCAGGAGCAAAAGGTAAGCGCTACTGTCTACCTAACTCGCGCGTAATGATTCACCAACCGCTTGGTGGCTTCCAAGGTCAGGCATCTGATTTTGAAATACACGCGAAAGAAATTCTGTCTATTAAAGAGAAATTGAATCGCCTTATGGCGGACCATACTGGTCAAGACTATGAAAAAGTCGCGCGTGACACAGACCGTGATAACTTCTTGAGTGCAACTGAGGCAAAAGAATATGGCCTTGTTGACCAAGTTTTAGCAAATCGATCTGACGTAGCCGCAACTAAGTAGTATAGTTATAGTAGACCTGAGCCAGTGCATAGCACGTTTTGGTTTTCGGCTCAGGCAAGGCAGAGGCAAAAGTAATGAGTGATAAGCAAAGCGGTGACGGTGATAATAAGCTACTGTACTGTTCGTTTTGTGGCAAAAGCCAACACGAAGTAAGAAAGTTAATAGCAGGCCCGTCGGTATTCATTTGCGACGAGTGTGTTGAGTTATGTAACGATATCATTCGCGAAGAAATTAAGGAAATCGCGCCTAAGCAAAAGCAGGACGCTTTACCTAAACCAAGTGAAATTCATGCTCACCTAGACGATTACGTTATCGGGCAAGAACATGCAAAGAAGGTATTATCAGTAGCGGTATATAACCACTACAAGCGCTTGCGCAATGGCGACGTTCACGAAGGCGTAGAACTTGGCAAAAGTAATATTTTGCTAATAGGACCTACCGGTAGTGGTAAAACGCTGCTAGCGGAAACCCTAGCGCGCCTGCTTGATGTTCCGTTCACCATGGCTGACGCAACCACGCTAACTGAAGCTGGCTACGTGGGCGAAGACGTTGAGAACATCATCCAGAAGTTACTGCAGAAGTGCGACTACGACGTAGAGAAAGCGCAGCGCGGAATTGTTTACATCGATGAAATTGATAAGATTTCTCGTAAGTCAGACAACCCATCTATCACTCGTGACGTTTCGGGTGAAGGTGTACAGCAGGCGCTTCTAAAGCTGATTGAGGGTACGGTTGCGTCTGTTCCTCCGCAGGGTGGACGTAAGCACCCACAGCAGGAATTCTTGCAGGTTGATACCTCTAAGATATTGTTCATCTGTGGTGGTGCGTTTGCTGGTCTTGATAAAGTTATTGAGCAACGCGCACAAAAAGACACGGGTATTGGATTTGGTGCTACGGTTAAGTCGAAAGACAACAGCAAACAAATCAGTGAACTGTTTAAGCAAGTTGAGCCTGAAGACTTAGTGAAATATGGTCTGATTCCAGAGTTCATTGGACGTCTACCGGTAGTAACAAGCCTTGAAGAGTTGAATGAAGAAGCACTTATTCAAATTCTACGCGAGCCTAAGAATGCAATCACCAAGCAATATGGTGCATTGTTCTCGATGGAAGATGTAGAGCTAGAGTTCCGTGACGATGCACTTAATGCTATTGCTAAAAAGGCAATGGATCGTAAGACAGGCGCACGTGGTCTTCGCTCAATCGTTGAAGCGGTTTTGCTTGATACTATGTACGACCTTCCTTCAATGGAAGACGTGAGCAAAGTGGTTATAGATGAAACCGTTATTCGCGGTGAATCAAAACCTATCTTGATTTACGACAGCAACGAAAAGAAAGCCGCCTCTGAATAGATGCTGGTTTTGTGAAAAAAGGCCCTTCAGGGCCTTTTTTTGTTTTTA